>CAYVKZ010000026.1:0-24755 GCA_964452295.1 uncultured Acidiphilium sp. | reverse complement strand
TTTGAGTTTGACCTTCCGTATCCGCGGAACACTTCGAGCAATAGCGGGTTGCCGTGCAAGTTCTATAATCGCCCGACCACGAATAGCTTGCCGCGCCGTATTCGTGGTCGCTCATTTTATAATTACAAACGGAGCAATAGTGATCTCTTTCGCCATGCGTTGCTTCATTAGACTTAACTTGGCAACCTTCGTGCGTGCAAGCGTGCCAATGCCCGCTTTCGTCGCTTACCCAACTTTCGCTATATTCGTGCCCGTGCGCTTCGATTACTTGCTTGGTGTTATGATCGCAACGCGAGCATTGCTCGTAAGCATTCCACCCCTCGTTTTCGCAAGTGGCGGCTTTGCCGCTTACGGCTTGCATATCGTGACCGAGCGCGGCTATGCTTTCTTTTTCGGTTTCGCCACACTTAGCGCATGTGCGCGATTGCTCGCCCGCGTTTTCGCAAGTAGCGGCGGTCGTTACGGTCCATTCGCCGTATTCGTGTTCGCACTTTTCGCACGCGGCAAAACCGAATACGCAAAGAGCGCAAATTAGCGTTGCGAATAAAATCGCGGTCAATTTTTTCTTCATAAAAAGCTCCTTTGAGTTTTTTGTTTCATTTAATCGATTACATATATATGTTTTTTTTAGAAGCGGCGCGTTAGCGCCGCTCCTGCTTTTGCGTAAGAAAAAGCAGGTTTTTTAAAAATTTTTTCGCACAATCGAGACGGTCATTCCGAGCAAGCGAGTTTACGAGCACGCCGAGGAATCTTGTTAAAGCACTTACGGATAATTTAGACGAGATCTTTCGACTCGCTTCGCTCGCTCAAGATGACCGTTTTATTTTTTAACGGATTATTCAAGCGAGATCCCTCGACTACGCTCGGGATGACGGGGAAAAAATTCGCTCGGGGTGACCCGATAACGCGCATATAGGTCGAGAAAAACGAAGTGAAAGTGCCGATAACGGGCTTATAGCGGCACTTTCGGGTTTATGTCTTTATTCTTCCGAAATTTTAATTTCTTTAAACGTCCGCCCGCCGAATTCGGTTCCACCGGCGAAGAGTTCCTCGGTTGCTTCGTATTTAGTATCCGTAGTATAAGAGAGGACTGTCTGCCCCTTGGCAAGCTTCAGGGTTATATTCGAGGTAGATGATCCTAAGAACGACAAGCAGCTAAAGCTTTCTATCGCACCGTTAAAGGTTACGCTTGTAAGACTTGCACACTCGTAAAAAATGCAGTCAGTGATAATCGTTACTTTTTCGGGAATGGTTATGCTTACAAGCGCATCGCAATTGGCAAATGCGTATTGACCTATAGTCGTCAGCGTGCTCGGAAGCGTTACGCTTGTAAGCTTCGAGCAGCTGGCAAAAACATTTTTACCTATCGAAATCGTTCCTTCGGGGAAGCTTATGTCCGTAAGTGCGCTACAGTCGAAAAAAGCAGCCTCTCCGACGGTCTCAAGCTTACTGTCCGCCTCAAATAGCACCTCTGTCAACGAATGGTCGGATTGAAATGCCCAATCACCTATCTTCGTTACGCTCTTCGGAAGGGTTATGGTCGTGAGAGCTGTGCCGCCGAACGCCGACATCCCGATGGTCTCGAGCTTGCTTTCACTCTCGAAAGTTACGTTCGCGAGCGCGGAACAGCAATAGAATGCACTCCCTTCGATTGACGTTACGCTCTTCGGAAGGGTTATGGTCGTGAGAGCTGTGCCGCCGAACGCATTTTTGCCGATTGTTTCAAGCTTAGTTCCCTCCTCGAAGGTTATGCTTGTAAGAGCGGCACAGCCCGAAAACGCAGATTCGCCGATGCTCGTTACGCTCTTCGGAATAGTTACGCTTGTAAGAGAAGAACAACCGGTGAATGTCTCCTCGTTGATGGTTTCATTCTTAGTATTCTCATCGAAAATTATCGTTTTAAGAGATTTGCAATTAGAGAATACACTCTTGCCAAAGTTAGTAACGCTTGCGGGGATCGTTATGCTCGTAAGTCCGGATCTGTAAAACGCATTATTCCCGATAGTCGTAATGCTTACGGGAATCGTTATGCTTTTTAGCGAACAACAATCAGAAAACGCATTATCCCCGATAGTCGTAACGCTTGCGGGAATCGTTATGTTATCAAGTGCGGTGCAGTAATTGAACATATCGGCGCCAATACTCTCGAGCGTAGTTCCCTCCTCAAAAGTTATGCTCGCGAGAGATACGCAATAGTAGAACGCACCGTTGCCGACAGTCGTAATGCCCTTGGTTATCGTTATGCTCGCGAGAGATTCACAGCCATAGAACGCATTCTCGCCGATGGCAGTAACGCTTGCGGGAATCGTTATGCCCGCGAGTTTTTTGCAATCGGCGAAAGCGCCGTTGCCGATGGTTTCGAGCTTACTTCCATCCTCGAAGCTTACGCTTGCAAGAGATGCGCACTCCGCGAACGCGGATGTTCCGATAGAGGTTATGTTCTTCGGTATAGTTACGCTTTCGAAAGCACATTTGGAGAACACGCCTTCGCCTATGGTCGCGAGCTTACCGTCGCTCTCGAAAGCTAAGCTCTTTAAGCATGCACAGCTGTTGAATGCACCGTCACCGATGGTCGTAACGCTTGCGGGGATCGTTATGCTCGTGAGCAAGGTGGTATTGAACGCGTTTTTCCCGATTACTTCAAGCTTACTGTTCTTTTCAAAGGTCAGATTTTGGAGTAAGCTGTAAACGAATGCTTGCTCGCCGATGTTTTTGACGCTTGCGGGGATCGTTATGTTCGTCAATGCTTGACAATATACGAACGCACTCCCCCCGATTGTTTCAAGCTTACTGTTTTCTCCGAATGTAACAGTTTCGAGATATACGCATTCGGCGAACGCCGCCTCCCCGACGGTCTCCAGATTGCTTCCGTCCTCGAAGCTTACGCTTGTGAGATAGTAGCAACTGCAGAACGCCTGTGTGCCGACGGTAGTAACGCTTGCGGGAATCGTTACTCTTCCGAGAGAGACAAACTCAATGAATGCTTCCTCGGGAATCGTCGTCACACCGCTAAGGGTGAGATTTACCGAGCCGTTTTTCGCGCTCGCAAGCCCGCTTTTGATCGCGGTAAACATATCGCTACCCGCGTCCGAGGCTAATTTTACGGAGATATTCGTCGTACCCGCGGCAATAAGCTCGCCGAGTTTCGTTTGCAAAGTTTCCGCAGTCATTTCGGAAGCGTCTATCTCCGTCGGCGCGACGACTATTCTCGCAAACGTGCTTCCGCAGAATTCATTGCCGCCTACAAAATCCACGTCTGTCGCAGTATATCCCGATTCTTCATCCGCAAGCGCAAGTACTTTCTGCCCTTGTGCAATTCTTAACGTAACGTTTTCCGTTGCGAGATTATACGTAGGCACGTTCGCGTTTGCATCGTAGAAAGTATCTCTCGCGACTTCCGTAATCGGCGAAAGGAAGGTGATTTCGGTCAAAGAAGAACAAGCGAAGAAAAGATTGCCGCTAAGCTTCGTTACGCCCTTACCGAACGTAATGCTCTTAAGCGCGGTGTTATTCCGAAAAGCGGCTTTGCCGATGCTCGTTACGCTGTCGGGAATCACGAGAGTTTCGATTCGAGAAGCTTCGAATGCGGAGCCTTCTATCGTTTTTAAGTCGCTCGGAAGCGTAATATTTTCCAAAGCGATTGTCGCGTAAAACGCGCTCGAGGGAATCGTTTCGACGTTCTTAGATAAAACTACGGTTTTTAATTCCGTACAATTGCTGAATATAAACTTGCCGATGCTCGTTACGCTGTCGGGGAGCGTTATGCTTTCCAGCTTGTTGTCCGCACTGAAAGCACCTTCGCCGATGGTCATAACTTTATTGCCGAGCTTAATTTCCGTAAGCTCGCCGCAAGCAAAAAACGCACGCGCCCCAATATCGATAACGTCCGTCTCGATAATCGCCGAAGTCATATAATTGTTATTGGCGAATGCGTGGTCGCCGATGTTTTTTACGCCGTTGCCGAACGTAATGCTCCCCAATTGATCGCACCCTTCAAAAGCTTTCGACGGAATGGTTTCCGCGCCCGTAATCGTAAGATTTATAAAGCCGTTTTTCGCGCTCGCAAGCCCGCTTTTGATTGCGGCAAAAACTTCCGCGCCCGAAGCCGCGGGAAGATTAAGCGTTATATCGATACTTGTCGCACCGCTTAATACGGCGGTTTGCATCACGGTTCCTAAATCCGTTTCGCAAGTTTCGCACTTTAACGCAGCGCCGCTTAAGGCAAACGTATGAGCGCCTTCTTCCGTTTTTAAGCCGCATCCTTTTCGAGTGCAAACGTGCCAGTGGTTAGTTCCGTCGAAAGACCAATCGCCGTTTTCGTGCCCGAGCGCGGCTATACTTTCTTTTTGAGTTTTGCCACATTTTGTACAAGTGAGTGACTGCTCGCCTGCCGTTTCGCAAGTGGCGGCTTTGCCACTTACGGCTTGCATGTCATGCCCGAGCGCTTCGATTTCTTTGCTCTCTTCTTCGCCGCACTTAGCGCACGTGCGCGTTTGCTTGCCCGTTGTTTCGCAAGAAGCGGCGGTCGTTACGGCCCATTCGCCGTATTCGTGTTCGCACTTTTCGCACGCGGCAAAACCGAATACGCAAAGAGCGCAAATTAGCGTTGCGAATAAAATCGCGGTTAGTTTTTTCTTCATAAAAAGCTCCTTTGAGTTTTTTTCTTTTAAAAGTTATATTTATCTTTTTACGGAGCGGCGCGTTAGCGCCGCTCCTGCTTTTACGTAAGAAAAAGCAGATTTTTTTAAAAAATTCTTTGTTCTCTTTTGCTTTCGCATGCTATTCGTTTACATACTATCCGTTGAAAAAACCGACGAATAAAAATCAAACGAAAATTTAAAGCATGCAATATTTTGCGTCTCTTTTTTAACTTTGTAACGCGTTATATTACGCAAAGATTATATCATAGATAACTTATTTTCGCAAATGTTTTTACGTTAATAAATTAAAAAATTTTTTTAATCCGACTTTTTATTTTTTTTTGTAGCGTTTTTTTGCCGCGGCATACAGAGCTTTTATCGTTAAAAAATCCTATTTTTATCCGATTTTACGTTAAAAAAAAGTATAAAAAAACCCGCCGAAGTAGCCGTTAATCGACCTGTAGGCAGGTTTTTAAGTTTTATGATTTTAATTGTTAAATGAAATCTCGACTACGCGAGTAAGTTAATTTATCTGCTTAGTCTAATTTCTCTAAGAGTTTTAAATCGATACCCTTTTCGCCGATTTTGATGATTTCGACTTTAACTTTGTCGCCGATGTTTAAAACTTCCTCGACCGAGTTAATGCGACGGTCGCTCATTTTAGAAATATGAATCATGCCGTCTTTTCCGGGAGCAAGCTCGACAAACGCACCGGTTTTAGAGATAATTCTGGCAACGGTAGAGATGAACATGTCGCCGACCTCGAGGTCGCGAGTGATTGCCATAATGATTTCTTTAGCCTTGTTAGCTTGTTCGAGCGATTCGCCGTAAGTAGCGATGAATACTTTTCCGTCGTCGTCGATATCGATTTTAACGCCGGTTTCGGCAATGATTTTATTGATAGTCTTTCCGCCGCTACCGATAACGTCTTTAATCTTTTCGGGATCGATAGAGAAGGTGATAATTTTGGGCGCGTATTTAGAAAGCTCTTTGTTGGGTTCGGGAATACAATCGAGCATCTTGTTCAAAATAAAATGTCTGCCCTCGTTGGCTTGCTTTATTGCTTGGCGCAAAATAGCTTCGTCGATACCCTTAATTTTTATATCCATTTGGATAGCGGTTATGCCCTTAACGGTGCCCGCCACCTTGAAGTCCATATCGCCGAGGAAGTCCTCTAAACCCTGAATATCCGAAAGAACCGAAACTTTTCCGCTTTCTACGTCCTTGATAAGTCCCATCGCGATACCGGCGACCGGGCGCTTAATGGGAACGCCTGCGTCCATTAAAGCCATGGTCGAACCGCAAACCGAAGCCTGAGACGTGGAACCGTTCGAGCTTAAAACTTCGGAAACAAGTCGTATAGCGTAGGGAAATTCTTCTTCGGAAGGAATAACCGGTTCTAACGCTCTTTCCGCGAGCGCGCCGTGACCGATTTCGCGGCGACCGGGGCTCTTTAATCCGCGAGCCTCACCCGAAGCGTAGCCGGGCATGTTATAATGATGCATATAACGCTTGGCGGTTTCTTCGTCTAAGCCCTCGAGCTTTTGCATATCGCTCATAGTGCCGAGCGTGCAGGTTGTTAATACCTGAGTTTGTCCGCGGGTGAACACGCCGGAGCCGTGAACGCGAGGCAAAACGCCGTGTTCGCACCAGATGGGGCGAATTTCGGTTAATGCTCTGCCGTCCGGGCGAACGCCGCTTTCGGTAATTTTAGCGCGAACTTTTTCTTTGGTTATATAATATAAACTGTCCTTAATTTCTCTTGCCATATCGGGATAGATATCGGCAAAATGTTCTAAGCAATCTTTTTCGACTTCGTCTTGACGGTTAGACCTTTCGTCGCGATCGAAAGTATCGAGCGCGTAATCTAGTTTTTCGGAAGCGTAAGCGCGAACAGCCGCGTCTAAATCTTCGGGAACGTGATAAAGTTCCATTTCGCGTTTGGGCTTGCCTACTTCCTTAACGATTTCTTCGATGAAAGCGCATTGTTTTTTGATTTCTTCGTGACCGAATAAAATCGCGCCTATCATTTGCTCGTCCTCGATTTCTTTAGCGCCGGCTTCAACCATCATTATAGCGTCTTTGGTGCCCGAAAGATTGAGGTGCAAAACGCTCTTTTCGCGCTGCGAAGAATCGGGGTTGATGATATATTCGCCGTCTACGAGCCCGACGGTTACCGAACCGGTAGGACCGGCGAACGGAATATCGGATATAGAAAGCGCTATCGACGAGCCGAGCATTGCAAAAGGCTCGGGCGCGATATTGGTATCGACCGAAAGCGCGGTCGCGATAACCGTTACGTCGTTAAACAGCCCCTTGGGGAAAAGAGGACGAATAGGTCTATCGATTAAGCGAGAGGTTAAAATGGCTTTATCGCTGGCTCTGCCCTCGCGGCGCTTGAAACCGCCGGGGATTTTACCTACCGCATACATTTTTTCTTCGTAGTCAACGCTCAAAGGGAAGAAATCCATACCTTCGCGCGGGGATTCGCTCATCGTGGCGTTTACCATAACCATCGTATCGCCGCAACGAACAACGCACGAGCCGTTTGCTTGCTGCGCGTATTTGCCGACGTCGACGCTGACTTCTCTGCCGCCGATGACCGTTTTAAATACCTTGTGATTTTCTAACATTTTTTTACTCCTTGTTACCTGTTCTATTTCTACTTTCTTTTGACCTTAATAAAAACTATTTGTAAAGCGGCTTATCCGCCCGCTCGGCGCTTTGGTTTACGTAACCGCCGAAAATAACTTATAACGATGGCAAAGCCGCGCGAAAATCTCCTTCTGATTGAAAAAAAAGGGGTGCAGAAAAACGCCCCCTTTTTTAGTGTTACTTTCTTAATCCGAGCTTAGCGATAAGTTCTCTGTAGCCGTTGATGTCTATCTGCTTGAGATAGTCTAACAAACCTTTACGACGACCGACCATCTTTAAAAGACCGCGACGAGAGTGATTATCGTTGGGGTTTTGCGCGAGGTGCGCGTTAAGATGGTTAATTCTTTCGGTTAAAAGGGCTACTTGAACTTCAACCGAACCGGTATCGTTCTCGCTTTTTTTATAAGCTTCGATTATTGCCTTCTTATCCATTTGCTTTATCCTCCTATGGAATTTTTATGCGCTACAAGCAAAGGGACACGTCGAGTATTCGAATCTCCTTGCAAGAGTACTTCTATATAATAGCACAAAACGGGTACGATTGTAAAACGTTTTTAAGCAAAAAATCAATCTTTTGCAAAAAGTTTAGCCTTTTTGGCTATTATTTCATCAATTTTGTCTATATACGTGCGAATATCTTTGGGCGCACCATAGCGTTCGATGCGCCCTTCGCCTAAATTTATGATCTTAGAAACGGCGTTCGCCCCGCAAGCTACGTTTTGCGCGATTTCTTCCATAACGTCTACGTTATAAACGCACTCTTTGCCTAAAAGCGAATAGCCCGTATTCTCTAAATTGCCCGCCATGTATTTTTGGCGATATAAATAATAAGGATTATACCCCTCTTCGCCCGTTCTGCGCGAAGAATAATCTATCATTTTTTCTATCTCGCCCTCCGGTAGGCGCGAGCAAAGTTCTTTTAGTTTAGAACCTTTTTTTAAGCACAGCGTGTGCACGGTTAAATTGTCGGGACGTAGTTCGAGCGCTTTTTCAAGCGTAGCTTTAAACGTTTCGAAAGTTTCGAGCGGTAAGCCCGCTATTAAGTCCATATTTACTATAAAACCGTATTTTTTTGCAAGCAAATACGCCTTTTCGGCTTGCTCGGCAGTGTGATTTCTGCCCATTAACGCGAGAGTTTCGTCGCAAAAAGTTTGGGGATTTACGCATACTCTGCCAACTCCGTGTTCTTTTAAAAGGGATAAAAGCTCGTCGTTTATGCAATCCGCGCGCCCCGCTTCGACCGTATATTCGCAGTCAACCTCGCCTACGGCGTCGAGTACTCGCTCTAAAAGCTTAAGCGGAAGAGAGGACGGCGTGCCTCCGCCTATATACACGCTACGCAAATTCTTAACGAGCGATTTACTCGCTTCTATCTCTTTGCAAAGCGCGTCTACGTATTCTTCGACAAAAGAACACTTGGATATCTCGCTCGATATAAACGAGCAATATTGGCAACGCGTGGGACAAAAAGGAATTCCGACGTAAAACGCGCACGCGTTTTCATCGGGAAAATAATAATCTTTTTGCGCGGCGGCTATTTTTTTCAAAACGTCGAACTTTTTGGGCGAAACGCGCATTTCGTCTTGCAAAAACGCCTTTCTGTTTTGCTCGGGCTGTTGATAATAAAGCTTTGTGGGACGTATGCCCGTAAGCGCGCCCCAAGGCAACTCGACTTTTAATGCCTCGCTTAAAAAAAGATAAAGCGACAATTTAGCGTAACGCTTTACGTGCCGTTTTTTATCCAAAGCGCCGCAATAATTTTTTGCATACGCGTACGTTTTTATTATGTTTTCGCCGCCGATTTCCGCTTTAACGCTATAAAAAAGCTCGTTTTCTTTTTCGTTAAAATCGACGAAAACGGGAATTTCGGCTCCGCCGTAAAACTCGCAGGCAAGCTCGTTTAGTTCGCTTGCGGGAAGATTTTCGTTACACGTGACCATTATTTATTGCCATGCCTTTAAATTTTTTATGGGATTGCTTTGTTTTTCTTCGCCTATAGTCGTCTGCTCGCCGTGACCGGGATAAACTACCGTTTCTTCCGGTAATTCGAAAAGCCTTTTTACGGAAGCGATAAGGTCGCTAACGTTGCCGGTCGGGAAATCGATTCTGCCGAAGCCGCCTTTAAACAGAGTGTCACCCGTAAAAAGCGCGTTTTCTATTTTAAAGCACCGACCGCCCGCAGTATGCCCCGCGGTTTCCATTACTTCGATTTTAAGCCCCGAAATTTGCAAAAGTCCGCCTATAAGCCCGTTATCGGCACTTTGCGGCTTTAGTTTAATACCGAAATATCTAGCCAAATCGCCACCGCTTTCAACCATTTTTTGGTCCTCTCCGCTTAAATACACAACCGCGCCCAAACCCTTAAAATCGGCTGCCGCCGCTATGTGATCGAAGTGTCCGTGCGTTAAAAGCAAGCTGATTTTTTGCCTTTTGTTTTCGCGCAAAAATTCGCTTATTTTTTCAAACGAGCCACCCGCATCAATAATTATCGCCTCATTCGAATAATTTTCATCAAGCGGCAATATCACGTATGAATTCGACGAAAGTACTTCGGTTTCGAAGCGCGTTACTGAAAAATCCATTTTTTGTTCCTTTTGCGCAAATTTGCGTTTTTTCGTATTCGCGTCGCGCAAAATCGCGCGTTCGATTAAAAATCAGATAAGAGTTCTGAAAACGTCGATAATTTCTTTGTTTTCTTTAATTCGCGAGATAAGCGTTTCCAAATCGCCCTTTTTGTTGAGTTTTATGGTTAAATCGACGATTGCTCTGCGCGCTTTTTGGTCTATTCTGCCGTTAATCGAAGTTATAAACAATCCGAGCTGCGTGCATACGGACGAAACGATAACCAAAACGGGCGCTTTTTCGTCCGCGGTGATTTTTATCCCGGTGGTGTAAGAGCCGTCTTTGCCAGACCAAACCGCGTCGAGAAGTCTAGCGGGGTCTTCGTTGCGCATATTAGGGCAGTCTTTGCGGTGAATGGTAACGCCGCGCCCGCGCGAAACGAAACCTACGATTTCGTCGCCGGGGACGGGATTGCAACACCCCGCGAACCTGACTAAAAGACCTTCGGTGCCTTTTACGATAACTCCGCTGGACGAAGCTTTGTGCGTATGCAAAACGCGTTTTACGTCGTTGGGGTTTTCGATCGCGTTAGAAACGGGCTCGACGTCGCGCTTGTAAAAATCGATAAGCTTTAAAAGCACTTGATTTACCGAAACCGCGCCGCAACCGACCGCCGCATACATTTCTTCTACGGTAGAAAGCGAAAGCTTAGAGGCAATCGTTTCAAAGCTTACGGGACTTAACAGATTTCCGAAGTTGTAGCCCTTGTTTTTACTTTCGGCTTCTAACATCGATTTGCCGATTTTAACCTTTTCTTCTGCCATTTGCTTTTTGAAAAAGGCTTTGATTTTGGCGCGAGCACCCGGAGATTTAGCGATTTTGAGCCAATCCCACGAAGGTCCTTTAGAAGATTTGTTGGTTATTATTTCTACCACGTCGCCGGTGACGAGCGTGGTGTTGAGCGGAACCATTTTGCCGTTAACTTTAGCCCCGATGCATTTATCGCCGACCTGCGAGTGTATGCGATATGCAAAATCGATAGGCGTAGGCGATGCGACTAAACTTACAACCTCGCCCTTAGGCGTAAACACCAAACATTCGGTATCGTAAATATCGCCCTTTAGCGTTTGCAAAAATTCGGTGCCGTCTTTAAGCCCGCCTTGCCATTCCATGGCTTCGCGTATCCAATCTAGGCGGTGATCGAACTCCGTAGCCTCGGTTTTAGAATTCTTTTCTTTATATTTCCAATGCGCCGCGATACCGAATTCGGCGGTGCGATGCATTTCGTACGTGCGAATTTGTATTTCGAATATCTGCCCGAAGCTCGTAACGACAGTCGTGTGCAAGCTTTGGTACATATTCGGCTTGGGCGTTGCGATGTAATCTTTAATACGCCCCGGGATGGGCTTCCACTTTTTGTGGATTTTTCCCAGTATTTCGTAGCAAGCGTCTAAGTTGTCCGTAATAACGCGAACGGCGGTGAGGTCGTAAATTTGCTCGAGCGTTTTGCCCTTTTTCATCTTTTTATATATCGAATAAAAGTGCTTCGGACGACCTAAAACCTCGCCTTTGATATTAGATTCGGCTAAAATACCCTTGATTTCTTTAACTACCGAACTGACGAAAACTTTGCGCTCTTCTAATTTAGCGTGAATGTTTTCGCTTAAAAACTCATAAGCTTCGGGGTCGATGTATTTTAAACATAAATCCTCGAGTTCGCATTTTATTTGAGAAATACCGAGCCTTCCCGCAAGCGGAGCGTAAATATCGAGCGTTTCGTGCGCCATTCGAAGTTGACGCTCGTGCGATAAAAAGTTGAGCGAACGCATATTATGCAAACGATCGGCAAGCTTGATGATTATTACGCGAATATCCTTCGCCATCGAAACGAATATCTTTTTAAAATTTTCGGCTTGCTCTTCTTCGTGCGATTTGAACTCGATTTTATCGAGCTTCGTAACGCCGTTTACGAGCGTTAAAACCACCTCGCCGAAGTCGGCGCGTATATCGCTTTCCGTTACGGGAGTATCCTCTATCACGTCATGCAAAAAAGCCGCCGCAACGGTATAATAATCCATGCCGAGCTCTATCAAAATATCGGCAACGGCGCAAGGATGCGTAAAATATTCTTCGCCCGAGGCGCGCTTTTGACCTTTGTGCGCTTCCCTTGCGAAATAATACGCCTTTGCCAAAAGTTCGGCTTCGTCCTTTTTATAAATATTCGTTATTTTTTCAAGTATTTCAAGCATTTAATCACCTTTAAACGAAGTTTTTCTTCGCTCGAAAAAGCCGCAAAACTTTATAACATAAAAATTAAAAAACGTCTTTGATTAAAAAATTACCCTTGTGTAAGCTCGCACACCGCGCGGTACAGTTTAGAAGCGTTTAAATCGCTTTTTACCGATTTATCGTATAAAAGCGCGCCCTGCGAAAAATAAAATATTTTTAGTTCTATGAAAACCTCTAAACAAAATACTATTTGCTCCGAACTAAGCTCGTCGTCTTTTATGCAAAGAGCCACGTCTGCACTGCTTTTGCCGTAAAAACTGTTGTTTTTTAAGAGCATGAAACATTTTGCAAAAGTTTTTCGCGATACGTCGAGCGAAAGCTCGAACGCCTTTCGGTCGGCAATAACGACGTTTTCTATCCCCTTAATTTCGGGATAACCGAAAAGAGGTTCGTCGAGATAAATTATTTTTTTATAACCTAAGTTTTCGAAATATTTTAAAGATAAAACGAGCGCGTTTTTTCCGCCATTCGCATGCGGGCGGAGCGATTCGGGCTCGAGCTTTAATATCTTGGAATACTCGTTTAAAGTTTTAGGAAGCACCGCCGCAAAAATCACGTCGGAAGAAGCCCGAGTTTTTTCGATAAGTGCGGCTATAGCGCCGTTATCGAGCAGTTCGCGCGGTTTGCAATTTTCGAAAACCCCCGTCAAATAATTTTTAAAACATTCTAATTCAAGCCGCTTTTCTTCGTCGTTTTTTGCGCCGCCGTCTGTTTCGAAGTCGCATTCGGGGGAAAAGAAATCGACCGCGCGCACGAACCCTTTAAAATATTCTTTACCGTTAAAAACCGAAACGGACGGTTCGAAAGCCACCATCTTTTTAATCGGGAAATTCAATAAATCCAAATCGCGCTCGCCGTAAAAATAAGTCATATCGAGATACTCTGTGCGAAAACTTACGTGCGGCGACCCCTCTTTTAAAGTTTGCGCGTTGATATTGCGTAGTTCTACGGCATAAAGCGGTTTCTTGTTTTCGGAACCGACAGGCTCTAACAACTCAAGCTCTTTTATAAAAGCGTGAGAAAGTTTTTCGGTGATAAGTTCTTCAACAAAAATTTGCTTTTCGAAAGCGCTTTCGCCATAATTATCGCGCACGAATTCGCAAATCGCGTTTTCGAACGCCTCGAAATTCTCAGCTGAAACGGTTACGCCCGCGGCGTTTGCGTGTCCGCCGAAATCTATCAATAAATCTTTACAATAACAGACCGCTTTAAACACGTTAATCTCGCCCGCACTGCGAGCAGAGCCGTGATACGCACCCCCGCTTAACGTGAAAAGCACCACGGGGCGGTTATATTCCTCTACAAGCTTAGCCGCCGCTATGCCGACCAAGCCGCCGTTCCATTCGTCGTCTTTTAAAACGATGACCTCGCGCAGACTTTTTTTTGCAAGTTTTGCGTGCGCGCTTTTTAAAAGAGAGTCGCACTCGCTTTGCCGCGCCGAATTATAAACGGCTAATTTTTTGCATAAATCGCGAGCTTCGTATTCGCTTTCGCACATCATAAGCTCTAAAGCGCAATGCGCGTTGCCCATTCTGCCCGCGGCGTTTATGCGCGGAACTATGCCGAACGCAAGCCCGGTCGACGTTAAATCCTTAACTCCGCTAGCCGTTAAAAGCGCGGCTATCGGAACGCAAGGCGACGACCTTACTAGCTTTATGCCCTCTGCGACCAAATCGCGGTTTTCGCCGATTAAGGGCATACTGTCGGCAATGGTGGCGACGGCTACCAAATCCAAAAATCTATCCGCCCTAGTGCCTAAAAGCGCGTAAGCTACTTTGTACGCAACGCCCGCGCCGCATAAATACTCGAAGGGATATTCTTGATCCTTTCGCTTGCAGTTTATAAGCGGACAATCGGGAAGCTCGTCGGGAAGCTCGTGATGGTCGGTTACGATAACGTCTATGCCGACGTCCTCGATATAGGATATTTCTTCTTTACAGCTTACCCCGCAATCGACCGTTATGACCAAATCGGGGTTATATTCTTCGAGCATTTGCTCGACAAGCTCGTGCGTGAGCCCGTAGCCTTGCGCGCGCTCGGGAATAACCGTATAAACGTTTTCGATTCCGAACTCTTTTAACGCGCGATACATAATGGTCGAGGCGCAAATGCCGTCGGCGTCGTAATCGCCGAAAACGACTACCGTTTCGTCCGCTTTTTTAGCAGCGATAAGCCTATCCGTTGTAACGCGCATATCGCCGAGAAGAAACGGATTTAAAAAATTGTTTTTACCGGGAGATAAAAAACGCGCGGCTTTTTCGCAATCCGTAACGCCTCTGCCGTATAATACTTCGGCTAACCGATTGGAAATCCCTGTATTTTTAGATATTTCGGCTATGATATTAAGTTGTTCTTGGGTGTATTCCTTTTTAAAAACTATCATAGGGCGCCTTAAACGCGTTTTTAAAACGCAAAGCGGACAGGTTATTATCCTGCCCGCTTAAAAATCTGTTTTTTTTACGAACGCCGAACGCTTGTGTCGCGTTACGCGCAAGATTCGAACCGCCTAAGCTTTTTTATATAATCGCAATTAAGCCTTTTTCGCGCCGACGGCTTTCGATTTTTTGCCAAGCTTGATTTTCGCACCGAGTTTTCTGTTGAATACCCAAACCGAAGAAGCAAGCAATACCGACGACCAGAAGCCCGATAAAAGCCCGAATACTATGGGAAGAATAAATTCTTGAATAGTAGAAACGCTGAAGAATAATAATACCAATATCATTATCAACGTGGTAAGCGAAGATAAAAGAATTTTAACGAGCGAATGTTTTATCGAGTAGTTTGCGATTTCTGCGTCGCCGGCTCTTTCGAAGGCAGGAGACTTGATACATTCGCGAATCTTATCGAAGATAACGATGGTCGAGTTAATCGAATAACCGATTATGGTTATAACCGCCGCTATAAACGTCGAGTTTACGGGGATATTGAATATCGCGGTGAGCGAGGTCATTATAAGCACGTCGTGCGTGAGCGCAAAGATTGCCGCAAACGCGCCGCTTACCGTAAATCTTATCATTATATATATAAGCATTACGATTATCGCAACAACGATTGCAAGTATTGCGGATTTTACGAGCGACGACGAAGCGGACGCGCCTACGACGTATGCCTTGATAAAATCTTCATAGTTGTTGTAATCGTCTAACTTACCGCCGTTGCTTTGAATAAATCCGCCCTCTTTGGTGAGCATATCGCGGAGATCGTCTTGCACGCCGTTGTTCGTCGAATCGGATTCGATTCCCGCCAAAGCAAGTCTGAACGAGGCTTGCGCGTCTTCGTCGTTACGAGCCACCTTAACACCGTTGAGCGAATATTCGAGACGGAATTCGAAAGTAATTTCGCCTTCGTCCTCGGAAACCTGCATGCGGTCTACGACTTTAAAGCCTTCTTTTTCCAAAAAGCTTTTACATTCGCTTTCGAGATCGGCTTGTTTATCTTTTGCAAAGCTGCCTAAAGTGATTTCTATCTTAGCACCGCCGGTAAAGTCGATACCGAGGTTAAATCTGCCCACGGCAATACACACGATACCTGTAAGAATAACTATCAAGCTCACAAGTGCGAACCACTTGAATTTTTCAACTATTTTAAAGTCTTTTTTCATTAAATTAGTCATTTAAGCCACCTCCCTCTCTTTTGAGCTTAAGGAACTTTTGCTCGTTAGAAACAAGCGGGAGATAAAGCTCTATAAACCATCTGGTAACCAAAATTCCGCAGAACAGCGAAAGAACTATACCGATTAAAAGCGTTATCGCAAAGCCCTTTATCGTTCCGGGGCAGAGAAGTAAAAGCACAAGCCCCGCAAATATCGTGGTTATGTTCGAATCGAATACCGTTACGAAAGCGCGGCGATAACCTTGCTTTATGGAAGCGCGCACGGTTTTACCCATGCCGAATTCTTCCTTTACACGCTCGAAAATAACGATGTTCGCGTCGACCGCCATACCTATCGAAAGCAATATGCCCGCAATGCCGGGGAGCGTGAGCTGTACACCCGGAACTATTGCAAGGAAAATTACGTATAACAATACGTATACGAAAAGCGAAACGTCCGCCGCAATACCCATGCCGCCATATAAAACAAGCATCAATACAAATACTATCGCAAGACCTATTCCGCCCGCTATAACGCTACTGTTTATAGCGTTTTCGCCGAGCTTGGAGCTTATGCTTCTCGATTCGGAAACGGTGTAGCTTATAGGAAGTCTGCCGCTGTCGATAACCGAGGCGATGTTTAAAGCGTCTTCGTATTCGGTATATCCGGTTATAGTCGCCTGAGTACTGTTAATGGTTTCGCTTACCGTGGGCGAGGAAACTACTTCGTCGCCGAGGTAAATATACAACTTGGTATCGGTAGCGTCTTTAATGACGGTGGTCGCTTCGGCAAATTTGCTTACGCCTTTTTTGGTGAAGTTTAAAACTACCAAGTAACCGCCGTTTTCGGTATCGTTTGCAACGTATGCGCTTTCGATATGGTCGGAGCCGTTAAGCCAAATTTTGCCGGTCGAATCTTGGAAAGTAAGATCGCCGGTTTGCCCGATTATTTCGAGCACGGTTCCGTCGTCGTCTATCTGCGGGATTTCCACGCGGATCTTATCGCCGTCTTGGGCCGTAATAACGGCTTCGGTGTAACCTTTGTCGTCAAGGCGTTCGCGCAATATTACCATTGCCGCTTCTATCGTCTCCGCCGTGGACTCGCCTTCCGCGCTTTCGGGAGTGAGTACGACGTAATAGCCGCCCGAAATGTCTATACCCTTACCTACCAAGCTGAGTATCGAATTATACTGCTTGATTTTCCCTATCGGGAAACTAGCAAAACACATCACTGTCGCAATGACAATGAGTATCGACGTAAGGATGATTAGAACTCTTGATTTTGTCTTGCTCATTCTTGCCTCCTGCTTAATTAAAAGCATCCTATTGTAACTTACGAGCGCAAGCCGATAAGCAACCTGCAAACGCCCCCGCCCTCAATGCGAAAACGCCCGCGTTTTTAAGACCGTGACAAACCCTTTCGCTTGCCCGTGCCTTACGCTCCGCTTCTTGCGCGCACACTTATCTATTATTATAGGAATCGTGTACTTTGCTATTATATAATGAACGAGCCGATTAGTCAATTATTTTTTACCCGCTTTTCGAAAAAATTGAGCCTTAAACCGATTTTTTACTGCAAACCGTCTCTTCTTACCCCCGGATTTTGCCCCTTTTCGATTTTTTTGCCTCGTTTTATTCTTTTGTCTTGCTTTAAAGCATAAAATACCGCGTAAGGATTTTTGAAAAGCTTGAATAATAACTTCGCTTTAGGTTTTTTTAAGGGAATTTTTGCCGCGCTTTTTACCGCGCTTTTATCGGTTACGTGTTGCGCGCTCGTTTTAAAACTAACAGGCGGCGCAAACGAACTCGTTTTGGGCATGATTAACGGAGTTATCCGCATCGCCGCCGCGGGCGCGGGTTGCCTTTTTTATTGTAAAAAACGCGGACTTTTACGCGGATTTTTTATGGGAATCGTCGTTTTTTTCGCAATTTACGCTCTTTTCGGAATAATAAGCGGAAGCTGGCAATTTAACGGCGGCACTTTGCTTAATTTTGCCGTGACCGTTGCCGCGGGCTGTATTTTCGGCATTGCCTTTTCGTCGAAAAATAAGGAAAATTAGCGCGTCGCTTAAATACCGACTAAAAATAAAAACCGCAAGCGGAGTTTATTCCGTACGCGGTTTTTGTTTTTTCTTGTTTTTTTGCCGTTTCTTTCGGCAACTAGAGCCGACCGATTTTAATTTTATTCGGCGGCTTCGTTTTCGTTTATGCTTTCTTCAGTCGAAGAATCATCGCCGAAATCGTCTACGACTTCGTTTACGCCGTTAACTCCGCTACCCTCGGGAAAAATTTGATAGATGGCTTGTTTGTCGATAGTGAGATAGCTGACGTTCGCGCCGTCGCCCGTTTCGATTAAAACGGTGTTTTGCACGTCGTCTATCGAGATAACCGTACCGCAGATAAGACCGATGGTTTTAACGCGCGAACCGGGCACTAAACCCGCCATTTTTTCTTCGGCGGCTTTTTGTTGCTTTTTGCGACTGAAATAGTTGAATATTATGAGCGCAACCATAAGCACCCCGAAAATTACCCAAATAAGCCATCCGCCGCCGCTACTACCGCTAGTCGCGTTGCTTTCGCTTAACAAATTGAAAAATAATTGCATTTTCTTACTCCGTTTATTTATTTTACGGTTGCCGCTTCGTTTTTTTGTTTTAGCGGTCTCCGCACTTTGCTCTTTTTTAAATTTTTTATTCTTCGCGCCTTTTTTCGACGCTCAATATGACTATGATATATAAAAATCGCTTTTTTTGCAAGCTATTTTTACGGTGTTTCTAAATTTTCCCGTATTTTTCATAAAATTCGCGCACGAATTCGTCAAGATAATCGCCGATTATCGCTTTTCTTAGATTTTTCGCCAAATTCATAAGGAAAGTTATGTTGTGTAAGCTTAAAAGCATTCCGCCGAGCATTTCGCCGACGTTCACGAGATGTCTTAAATACGCCTTCGTGTAATTTTTGCAACAATAACAATCACATTCTTCGTCGAGCGGGGTAAAATCCTCTTTGTATTTGCCGTTTCTGACGACGACCTTGCCGTGCGAGGTCATTGCCGTGCCGTTTCGAGCTATTCTGGTTGCCAAAACGCAGTCGAACATATCCACTCCGCGCAAAACCCCTTCGATAATACAATCGGGACTGCCTACGCCCATAAGATAGCGAGGCACGTCGGTCGGATATTTATCGAGCATAAAATCGAGCACGTCGTACATAATTTCCTTTGGCTCACCGACCGAAAGTCCGCCTATTCCGAAACCGTATTTCGCATAAGGCAACGTTTCTCTTAAGGAAATTTCGCGCAAATCTTTATAAACGTTGCCCTGAACGATAGGAAACAACGCTTGATTTTCGTTTTTATGCGCGTTGTAACAGCGATCTAACCAATTAAGCGTGCGCTTCATGGCTTTTTCGGCGTTTTTGTGGTCCATTCCGTACTCACTGCATTGGTCGAACGCCATTATAATATCCGCGCCGAGGTTGTTTTCGATTTGAATCGCCCGCTCGGGCGTGATAAAATGCTTGGAACCGTCTACGCTGGAAGAAAACATTACGCCCTCTTCTTTTATATCGTTGAGTTTTGCAAGCGAAAACACCTGAAATCCGCCGCTGTCGGTTAAAATAGGCTTGTCCCAATTCATAAACTTATGCAATCCGCCCGCCTGTTTTACGATTTCGTCGCCGGGGCGCATGTAAAGATGGTAGGTGTTGGAAAGTATTATCTGCGCGCCCGCCTCTTTTAAATCTTTGGGCAAAACCCCCTTTACTGTGGCTTGCGTGCCGACCGGCATGTATATCGGGGTTTCGATGTCGCCATGCGGAGTATGCAATATCCCCGCACGAGCACCGTATTTTTTATCTTGCTTTATAACTTCGTATGAAAAATTAGCCATCGTTTTTATTTGTGATTTTTTATTTCGCTTTTTTTGTTTTTCTTGTTCCGTTTTTTTAAATTTTTAACACACTTTATCTAAAAAGTGCCTCTATAGGTCCGTTATCGGCACTTTCGTGTTTTTCGCAAGTTTTTTCGGCAAGCAATAGGCGCGCCGTTGCGCGTTATTTAAATAAATCGGAATGCATACCGGTACGATACATAGAAAGAACCAAGATATCGTCGAACTTTTCGTAAACAAGCAACCAATCGGGTTCGATATGACATTCCCAACATCCCGAATATTCGCCGACTAACATATGCACCCTATTCTTAGGCTCCAAAGACTCACCGTTTGCAAGTTTTTCGATTACTTCAAACAGTTTCTCGAGATTTTTGCCACGCTTTATCGCCAACTTTAAATCTTTTTCAAAGCGACCGGTATATACTATTTTATAACTCATACGCCGAGAGCCTTTCTCATTTCGTCTACGCTAGAATACTTTTTTACATTCGGATCGCGAGCCAATTTTCTGCCCTCCTCGATAGCGGCAACGGTTTCTGCATTCGGCGTTTCGACGCGCATATCAAAAGGTAAGCCGTTTTCTCTTATAACGGCTTTTAAAAAAATGTTAAAAGCAGTCGATGTGTTGATTCCGAGTTCTTCAAATATCTTTTCCGCCGCAACTTTGGTTTCTTTTGAAGTTCGTATATTTAAATTCGTGTATTCCATAAAAAATAACTCCTTAACTTACTGCAACCTTATTCTATCATATTATACGCAGAATGTCAATGCGATTTGCGTAATTCCTCGGAGTTTTTCGTAATATCTACGAAAATAGAATTTAACGATTTTTGCCATTATTACGAAAAAGTACCCCTATAGGTCCGTTATCGGCACTTTCGTGTTTTTCGCAAGCTTTTTCGGCGGTAGCCATATAAAGCTATTTTCGTCCGCTTATAAAAATCTTATAAAAACAAAGAGGCGTCGCCAAAGGAAAAGAATCTGTACTTTTCTTTTACCGCGAGATTGTATAATTCTAAAGTTTTTTCGCGAGTTAAAAATGCCGAAACAAGCATAATTAGCGTGCTTTCGGGTAAATGAAAATTGGTAATTAAACCTTGTACGCACTTAAATTTATACGGAGGATAAATAAAAATCCCGGTATCGCCCGAGCAAGGCGATATAAATCCGTTTTCGTCCGCGACGGTTTCAAGCGTTCTGACCGCGGTCGTACCCACGGCGATTACCCTGCGCCCCTCTTTCTTGGCTTTATTTACGGCTTCAGCCGCCTCGGGCGACACGCAGTAATGCTCGACATGCATTTTATGTTCTAAAATATTATCCGATTTTACGGGGCGGAAAGTGCCTAAGCCGACGTTAAGTTGTACCCGTGCAAACTCAACGCCCTTGTCTTTTAGCTTTTGAATAAGCTCCTCGGTAAAATGCAAGCCCGCGGTGGGAGCGGCTGCCGAGCCTTCTTTTTTGCAATAAACCGTTTGATATCTGTCTTGATCGACTAGTTTTTCGTGAATATACGGCGGAAGCGGCATTTCACCGACTCTGGATAAAACGTCTTCGAAAACGCCTTCGAATTCGAAACGCACTATTCTTTCACCCGTTTCTGTACGCGAAAGCACGGTTAAACTAAGCTCGTCGGACACGAAAAGCTTAACGCCCTCTTTCGCTTTTTTGCCCGGGCGAACCATAATTTCCCAATCGGTTAAATTGAGCCTCTTTAACAATAAAAGCTCTATCTTGCCGCCGTGCTCGGTATGTGCGTAAATGCGCGCGGGATAAACCTTGGTGTCGTTAACGACCAAAAGATCGCCGCTTTTTAAAATATCGGCTAGCTCGTAAAAAGTACGATGCTCGACCTTATCCGTTTGCTTGTTATAATAAAGCAAGCGCGAACGGTCACGCGGGTATATCGGTTTTTGCGCTATGAGCTCTTCGGGCAATTCGTAATAAAAATCAGAGGTTTTTAAAGTTTCCATAATAAAAATAAATTTAAATTTAAAATAAAAAGTGCGGCTATAGGTCGATTATCGGCATTTTCGAAAGCCTTTTACACCAAAAAACAACAAGCCGCACGCACAAAAAAACAAAATCTACTCTTCGTCGAAAACGGAAAGTTGCGAGCGCGTTTTTTTAGGCGGTTTTTTGCCTAAATGTTCATAGGCGCGCTGCGTGCAAATTCTTCCGCGCGGCGAACGCGAAATAAACCCGAGTTGCAAAAGATAGGGTTCGTAAACGTCCTCGATGGTATTTTTATCCTCGTTTATCGTGGCGGCGAGAGTTTCAAGCCCCACAGGTCCGCCACCGAATTTATCTATCATAGAAGTTAAAAGGCGCAAGTCGATATTATCGAGTCCGAGCTTGTCGATTTCCATTTTATCTAAGGCAAGGCAAGCGTCTGCGTAAGTCACGGACGAATGCCCTAAAACGGCGGAATAATCGCGCACTCGCTTTAAAAGTCTGTTTGCAATACGCGGAGTACCGCGACTGCGCAAGGCGAGTTCCGATGCCGCCGAATCTTCTATGTTAACCCCGAGCACCGAACCCGAGCGCGTTATTATTTCGGCTAATTCTTCGCGCGAATAAAGCTCTAAGCGGCAAATCACCCCGAAACGATCGCGCAAAGGAGAAGATAGCATCCCCGCGCGAGTGGTCGCGCCGATTAACGTGAAGTGCTTTAAAGGAATTTGCACCGTGCGAGCCGAAGGACCTTTGCCGATAATTAAATCGAGCGAAAAATCTTCCATGGCGGGATACAAGATTTCTTCTACCGTATGATTGAGCCTGTGAATTTCGTCGATAAAAAGCACGTCGCCTTCGTTTAAATTCGTTAAAATCGCGGCTAAATCGCCCGCTTTTTCGATAGACGGACCGCTCGTAACCTTTATGGAAACGCCCATTTCGTTGGCGATGATATGCGAAAGCGTGGTTTTGCCCAGCCCCGGCGGACCGTAAAGCAAAACGTGGTCTAAAGGTTCGTTTCTAAGTTTTGCCGCCTGCATGTACACGGCGAGATTGCTTTTGACCTTGTTTTGCCCGACGTAGCCGTCCATAGACTTGGGGCGCAAAACGTTTTCTATTTCGTCGAATTCGGTGCGCGCCGCGTCTACTAAACGCTCGCTATCTTCGGTTTGTTCAAAAATATCTTCGTTAATCATAAATCAATATGTAAATATATAAATTTCAAATTATGCGAGAGAACGCAATGCCTCCGCAATGATTTTTTCTAACGTTTCGGCACCGCCCGCTATCGCTCTTTCGACGGCGGAAGCCGCCACCGCGCGAGTATATCCCAGAGTCATAAGCGCGGTTATCGCATTATCGCCGTCTTGATTCGTTCCTTTTAAAATAGCGGCTTTAGCGGAAGGAACTTCGCCGCTAGCAAGATGCGAAACGCTTTCGCGCAGTTCCACGATAATACGTTCGGCTGTTTTTTTGCCTAGTCCTTTGATTTTAGAAAGCCCTTTTATGTCCGAAGAAGCTATCGCAAGGGCTAAATCGGCTAAACTCATGCTCGAAAGCACGTTTATAGCCATTTTCGCCCCGACACCCGAAACGCTTAAAAGCTTTAAAAACATCTGCTTTTCTTCGAGCGTATTAAAACCGAAAAGCGAAATTCCGTCCTCTTTAACTTGGAGATACGTATAAACTCCGCCCTCGCGCTTTTCGAGCAATCGTTGCACCGCCGCAGCCGAACAATTAACCTCGTAACCTATTCCGCCGTTTTCTATTAAAACGATATTTTCAGTACTAGAAAGCACCTTTCCGCTAATATATCCTATCATAAAAAACCTTTTTTCGCATTATTTGACGCATAATTATCCGATGACGAATTATCTGATGCCGAACCCGCCCGAAAGCCTATTGGTAAAAACGTGAGTGAGCGCAACGGCAACGGCATCTGCCGCGTCGTCGGGCTTGGGAACGGCTTTGAGTTTGAGCATGGTTTTAACCATTTCTTGTATTTGCCGTTTTTCGGCTCTCCCATAACCCGTGAGCGCTTGTTTTATCTGCAACGGCGTGTATTCGTAAAGTCTGCCGCACTCTTTTACGCAAGTCAGCAGAATAACTCCGCGCGCCTGAGCTACGTTTATCGCGGTTTTTTGGTTGTCGTTGAAAAAGAGTTCTTCCAGCGCGATTTCGTCGGGCTTGTATTTTTCGATGAGTTTTTTTAAATCTTCCTCTATCATGGCAAGACGCACCGGAATAGATTCGGTTTTAGGCGTTAAAATAACGCCGTGACTTACGGCAACGGCATTGCCTCTTCCGTCCGTATCCAAAACGCCGAACCCGATGGTCGCAAGCCCCGGATCTATGCCCAAAACGCGCATATTCGCCTCCGTTTATCGCTTAATATCTTGTCTCGATAACATAACTATTCTAATATAAAAGCAAAATTTAGTCAAGCGAATAGCTAAGCCCCTAGTTTAATCTCACCTTAAGTTTAATAAACAAAACTTCCGTTTAGTAAACGAAATCCTTGCCGACTCGATAAACTTCCTTGTATAGCACGGCGCGAATATCTTTAAACGTTTGCTCCGAAATTTTTCCGCCGGTGGTCATAATCTTTAGCGGAACGGGGTTTCTTCCGCCCGATATCGGGGGCTGAAGATATTCGTAGTCGTTTAAATAAAAACCGTTGCGCTCGTAAAAAGCTATTCTACGCAAAGCAATTTGAGTTTCGGGCAAATCGACTTCCAAACATATCGCCCTTTTGCCATGTAACGAACATTCGTAAACGGCAACCGCCAAAAGTTCTTTTCCAAGCCCTCCGCCTCTAAGCTCGGGCAGAACGGCAAAATGCTCGAAATAAGCAAATTCTTCAAAATCCCAAGCAGACAAAAAGCCGCAAAGTTTGGCTTCGTCGTAAAAAGCAAAAACCGAAAATCGCGGATTTGAAAACAAAGCAAACTGCTCGTCTTTAGGGCGATATTCCTCCGTCGGAAAACTTTTTTGCATTATGTCGTACATTTCGTCAAAATCTTTTATTTCGAGCTTTTTAATAACTTTTTGCATTTTTATATATGTCCTTAGGTAAAAAAATAAATCCGAACAAAACAGTTCGGATTTGTTTTTTGGTGACCCCTACGAGACTCGAACTCGTGTTACCGCCGTGAAAGGGCGATGTCTT
>CAYVKZ010000025.1:0-24842 GCA_964452295.1 uncultured Acidiphilium sp. | reverse complement strand
AAACAGAAAAAAGAACGGGACTGTCACAAATTCTTTACAATTTGCGACAGCCCCATATTTTTTCGAAAAGTAATTTGTGATTAAAAAATGACCTGAAAGCATACTAAAAGCCATTGAAAATTTATGTTTTTTATGTTATACTATAATTGTGATTTTTGAAATAGTGAGGTGATTTTATGCTTATAAACGATAATCAATATTTAAGCGTAATCGAATCTATAAAAGCGGAAATATCCAAAGCACAGTATACTGCCGCATTGCAAGTCAACAAAGAACTTACTTTGCTGTATTATCATATCGGTTGCATTATTAACGAACATAAATCATGGGGAAATAAATTCATAGACAATCTCGCCAAAGACATTAAACTCGCTTATCCGAACAGTACGGGATATTCAATAAGAAACTTAAAATACATGGCGAAATTAGCCACTCAATACGACGAAGAATTTGTGCAACGGGCTGTTGCACAAATTCCGTGGGGACATAATGTTGTTTTGCTTGATAAAATATCTGATGTGTCAATTCGCAAATGGTATATAGAAAAAATAATAGAAAACGGTTGGTCGCGAAACGTTCTCGTTCATCAAATAGAGAGCGGACTATATGAAAGACAACGGGTAGCGCAAAAAATAGCCAACTTTGAAAATCTTTTGCCCGCGCCGCAAAGCGAACTTGCTATGCAGACGATGAAAGATCCATATGTGTTCGATTTTATTCCCTTTAAGGAAGATATGGTCGAACGAGAGTAAACCCATGGGAATCAGCGAATATAAAATAAGCAGCGTACTGCCGGAAGAATTGAGCAGTCAACTCCCTTCGGTAGAGGATATTCAAAAGCGTATAAAATAAATTTCATATCAAAGCAAAGCCGATGAATTGTGGGAAAATCCACTTTTCATCGGCTTTTTTAGGTTTTAAGTTTAAATTTTTCGGCGAATTATTTCGTTTCGTTTTGTTTTAACTGCTCCAAAATTTGAGCGAGCAATTTATCCGTAGAAGAAGGTTCTGGTTCGGCGGGAGGAGCGGGTTCTACCGCCACCGTTTTTTGCGGAACGATGCTCGGGTTTTTCTTTTGCATGCGTTTCATCCACTTTTTTTCGAGCTCGTTGAGTTCTTCGTCTGAGTCGAGCTTGCGTTGAATTGCCGTTTTCATGACCTCGTTATAATCGAGGGTTTCGCGAACCTTATTTATGATTTTTATTATCGCGAATATGGTTATCGCGATAAGCAAAAAGTTAATAATCGCGCTGATAAACGCGCCCCAATCGATATAAATCGAGTTGGATAGGTCCAAAGTGCCGTCCGAATACGCTTTATGTAAAAAAGTATAAATTTCTTCGGATTCGTTTCCGCCGTTTATCAAAAAGATAACGCCGTTAATCAAGGGCTTTAAAATGCCGTCGGTTAGTGCGGTAACTATCGCCGTGAATGCCGAGCCGATTATTACGCCGACTGCCATATCGAGGATGTTTCCGCGAGAGATAAACGCTTTAAATTCGTTAAAGAGTTTTTTCATGTGCTTCCTCCCAAAGTAAAAGATAATTTTATTTAAAAGGTCGTCGGCGTTTTTTGCAAAACACTTAGCGCCCGCCTTTTTCAAAGTTTTTTTATCGCGATAGCCCCAAAGAACCCCCGCGAAGTCTATTCCGCAATTTTTTGCGGTCTGAACGTCCACTTCGCTGTCGCCTACGAAAACCGCGTCGGCTTTATCCACGCCCAAAACCGATAAAACGTAATTAACGCAATCGGGCGCGGGTTTATGAGCGAACTCGGGGCGGTGACCGTAAACGAAATCGAAATTATACTTTTTTAAAAATTTATCGTAAACTACGTCGGTTGAAGATTGCGGCTTGTTCGAAACGACTGCGGTTTTTATGCCCGCGCGTTTGAGTTTTAGCAAAAGTTCGTCTAATCCGTCGTATAAAAAGGTGTTTTCGTTTGCGCAAGCGTCGTAAATTTCGTTGTAGTCGGCAAGGCAAATTTGTTTTTTGTCAAAGGCTTTTCCCACGGACAATTCGGCGTATTTTTCGGCACCGTAGCCTATATATTGCCGCGTTTGCTCGACCGAAATCGACGGAAGTTCGTTTTTTAAAAGTGCTTTATTCATGCACGCGTTAAGGTCGCCCAGCGTATTTAAAAGAGTGCCGTCTAAATCGAAAATAACTAATTTTTTCATTTAAAACACCGATATTTAATAATTCGCGCCTAAGTTAGCGCTTTTAATTTTTGCTTTTATTAGCGTAGTAATCCGTTCGTTAACGCCGGATTTTAAATCACATGCGTTCGGGTGCGGCGATGCCCAAAAGAGAAAGTGCGTTCTTAAGTACGGTGCGCACGGCTTTGCAAATAGTCAGCCTGAACTTAACGATATTTTCGTTTTCGGCGGTTAAAATTTTACATTCGAAATAGAATTTGTTAAACGTTTTGGCAAGTTCTATCGCATAGCGAGTCACAAAAGAAGGCTCGTATTTTTCGGCTGAAGAAAGAACGACATCCGGGAAGTTTGCAAGCTGCGCGATTATCTCGTATTCGCAAGGTTGCAAGGTTTCGGGCATATCGAAAGACGAAAAATCGCAAGTAGCTTTAGCCAAAACGCCCGAGCATCTCGCGGCGGTGTATTGCACGTAAGGTCCGGTTTCGCCGTCGAAGTTAAGCACGCGGTCGTAAGAGAACACCACGTCTTTGATTTTATTGTTCGAAAGCGCGCCGAAAATAACCGCGCCCACGCCCACGTCGCGAGCGATGCGCTCTTTGTTTTCGAGATTCGGATTTTTTTCGTCGATAACGCCGTAACATTTTTCGATGCACTTATTTATAACGTCTTCCAGCCAAACGACCTTGCCTTTGCGGGTGCTCATGGCACCGTCTTCCAAAGACACCATTCCGTACGCTACGTGGACCATATCTTTGTGCCACGGCTCGCCCATAAGCTCTAAAACCTTAAAAATCTGTTTAAAATGTAAATTTTGCTGATAAGCCACAACGTAGAGACATTTATCGAAATCGTAAGTGTTTTTGCGATAAAAAGCTGCGGCTAAGTCGCGAGTAGCGTAAAGCGAAGCCCCGTCCGAGCGCAAAATGATGCAAGGCGGCATATCGTATGCCGATAAATCGACCACCGAAGCGCCTTCGCTTTTAACCAGCAAGCCTTTTTCGTTTAACTTGTCGATAACGGGCTGCATTTTGTCGTTATAAAAACTTTCGCCCGCGTAAGAATCGAATTTAACGTTTAAAAGGTCGTAGATTTTTTCGGTTTCGGCTAAGGTAAGCGACTTAAACCGATTAAACAGCTTTAATTCTTCGGGCTTTCCGTCCTCTATCGCTTTAAAATAAGCGCGGGCTTCGTCGTCGGCTTCGGGGTGAGTTTCGGCGTATTCGTGATATTTTACGTAAAGTCGAGTGAGTTCTTTAAGCCCGCCGTCTTTAACGCCTTGCTCGGTACCCCAATGCTTGTATGCGTAAATCAGCTTGCCGAACTGCGTGCCGTAATCGCCCAAATGGTTTATGCCGACCGCCTTATAGCCCAAAAACGCGAAAATTTTATAAAGCGCGCTACCTATAACCGTCGTCATAAGGTGACCGATGTGGAAGGGCTTAGCTATGTTTATAGAGGAATAATCCAGGCAAACGGTTTTTCCTTCGCCTATTTTAGAAGAGCCGTAGCTATCGCCTAAAGCGAGCACTTCGCGTAGCGTGCGTTCGCAAAAGCGAGTTCTGTCTACGGTAAAATTCAAATAGCCGTTAACCGCCTGGACATTGGTTATAACGTTGTCCGCGGAAAAACTCGCCGCAAAATCTTCGGCAATTAAGGCGGGCGATTTTTTTAAACTTTTGGCAAAGCGAAAGCAGGGCAGAGCGTAATCTCCCATATCTTGCGAGGGGGTGGGGGTTATCCAACTTGCTATTTCTTCTTCCGAAAATCCTTCGACGTTGAGTTTTTTTGCAATATAGCTTTTATAATTCATAATTCTCCTAGTCGGGGTAAAATTGCTTAAAATCGTTTTTTAGTTAAATTATTCTAACACAAAATAAATAAATAAGCAACAAATTATTGAAAAAAACAAATTTTTATCGTATAATATATTGCAGAAAAATAAATTTAAGCCGATTTTTAAAGCTCGAGGCGCGTTTTGCTCTCGATTTTTAAGTCGGCGAAGGCAGATAATCATGAAACTCGGAGTTGTAGGACTACCCAACGTAGGCAAATCCACGCTGTTTAACGCAATCACGCACGCGGGCGCGCAAGCCGCGAACTTTCCTTTTTGCACGATAGAGCCGAACGTCGGCGTCGTTGCCGTGCCGGACGAACGCTTGGATAAGCTCGCCGCTTTATACGCAAGCAAAAAAATAACGCCCGCCACCATCGAGTTCGTCGATATCGCGGGGCTTGTTAAAGGCGCTTCGCATGGCGAGGGCTTGGGCAACAAATTCTTGTCGCACATACGCGAAGTCGACGCCATAGTTCACGTCGTTCGCTGTTTCGAGGACGAAAACGTAACGCACGTTGAAAGCGGAGTAGATCCTTTGCGCGATATTTCGATAATAAATTTAGAGCTTATTTTAGCCGATCTCGAGGCGGTTACGAAAAGGCTCGATAAAGCAAAAAGCTACATAAAAACGGGCGATAAAAAATATCAGATAGAAGCGGCGCTTTTGCAACGCGTTTACGATTGTTTGGCAAGCGAAAAACCCGTTCGTTCGCTGGAATTCGACGAGGACGAACAAAAATATATCGACGATTTGTTTTTGCTTACCACCAAGCCCGTGCTTTACGCCGCCAACATAGGCGAAAACGATATGGGCAAGCCCGAAAGCGAGCTTCCTCTGGTTGTAAAAGTTAAAGAATTCGCCGCCGCCGAAGGCAACGAGGTTATGGTTATTTGCGCCAAAACCGAAGAAGAAATCTCGCTTTTAGAGCCCGACGACGCAAAAATGTTTTTGGACGCGTTAGGCTTAAAAGAAAGCGGACTTAACAGGCTCGTTAAGGCTTCTTATCGCTTATTGGGCTTGATAAGTTATCTCACCGCGGGCGAAAAAGAAACGCGCGCCTGGACGATAACCGCGGGCACGAAAGCTCCTCAAGCGGCGGGCAAAATTCACTCGGATTTCGAGCGCGGCTTTATCAAAGCGGATATCGTCGACTATCAAACGCTTTTGGATTGCGGCAATTACAACAAGGCTAAAGAGGCGGGAAAGGTCCGCTCCGAGGGCAAAGAGTACGTAATGAAGGACGGCGACGTGGTTCTATTTAAGTTCAACGTTTAATTTCTCGCTTATACCCTCGTTCGGTTTTATCAAGCAATTACATTAAAAAAACGAAAAGTAAGTAACTTTTTTAGCGCAGGAATATTTGCATGCAAAAAAACCGAAAAAAATTTTGCTAAAAGTATTGCTAAAAACGCGTTTCCATGATATAATATTAAAATATCATATATCGTTAATTCGCGCGCGAGAGAAAAAGAACTTCGCAAAACGGAATAATATCCGCAAAGCGGAGCTAAAAGAAGGAAAAATTTTTTAAGGGAAGAAGGAATAATCGCGAGGGGTTTAAAAAGTGGCTAAAAACGAACAAAAAAAACAAAAAAGCGGGTTATTTTTTTCGTCGGAGATGACGGGAATGCTTTTGGCTCTGTTTTCGGCAATGGGGCTTTTGTGTTTAATAACGGGCGAGTCGGTGTTTTTCACGGTCGGCTCTGCCGTACAAAAATTTCTGTTAGGGATATTCGGTTTTTCTGCATATCCCGTTTTTGCGTTTTTCTTGTTTTTGGGAATAAAGCTCGTTATCGGGTTTAAAATGAAAAACGGCGGAGTCAAGCTTGCGATAGGCATGTTTTTCGTGTATTTATTGCTCGCGGGGCTTATAATTCAAACGGCTACCACTCAAAGCAAAATATCGGGCGACTTCGGCGGATATATTTCTTATTGTTATTACGACGCGGCGTCTTTCGGGCATACGTTCGGCGGGATTTTGTTCGGGACTTTGGCGTATCCGCTATGCTTGCTTTTAAAGCCCGTCGGAACTTACGTGCTCTGTTCGGTCGCTATAATTTTAATAACCGTTTTGGTTTTTAAAAAGCGTTTCAAACTGTTTTTGCAAAATTCTGCAGAGCGTCGCGAACGTAAAGCAGACGAAAAAGCAGAGCGCGAACTGGAAAAGAAAGCAAAAGAATTCGAAACCGCTCAGGCGCGTGCCGTCGCGAGGGGAATCGAAAATCAAAATACGCGTTACGTCGCGGCAACGAATCGACGCGCGAGCGCGACTTCGCGCAGTCAAGATTATAACCGCGGATATATAAGCGGCTCGGGCGAGCAGATGCGCTTCGACGGCGAGCGTTTGCGCTCGGCAGGCGAAGCGGGCTTTGAAAACTCGGGGGAATCCGCTTCGGGTTTAAATTCGGGCGAGGGCTATCCCCAAGAATTAAACGAGCTTAAAAGCTCGTACGAAAGCGGCGGTTTATCCGCCATATACGGCGAGCAAAAATTCAATTTAAAAACGAAAAAGGAAATGCTTGCCGCCGACGATCGTCAATCCAGCTTGAAACTTTTGTTCGGCGAAAAAAAGGTCGGAACCTCTTCCGCTCGTCCGACTGCAGATTATTCGCAAGCTTCGCTTTACGGCGAAAGACGGGATAAAAACTCTGCGGCTTCGTCTGTTTCGGGTGCTCCCGAGCGCGAAGAAGTGCGTAACGCTAACAGTTATCAAAAAGATTACGGCGACGATTTGGCTTCTAAAATCGATTACATACGCCGCCCCGTGACTCCCGATTATCGCGAGCCGGTAAGGTCGCCTATGGGCGAAGACGTTCCCGAATCGGTTGCTCTTCGCAACGCCGAGCGGTTCGGCGACATAGACCAATCCGCCCCCGATCGCGACGTTTACGTCATCGGCGGCAACAAACAGCGCGAAGGCATATCTTCTTTCGACGCGCACGCGGGCAGAACGAGGGGGTTGGGCGACGTTTCGGCTTCTTCCGAGAGACAAGCGGACGGATTTAAAGTCAATCTTTCGGACGGCGACAGATTTTCTTCCGAAAACGTAGCCGACCGCGATTTTAGCTACGGCGCAAGTTCGTCGGCAAGAACGCGCGGCTTTAACTACGAAGAGGTCGATTATTCTTCGCAAGAAGATATGAGGGGCGATATAAACGCCGAACAAAACTTAAGCGGCGGTTTGCGTGACGCAAGCGAGCGCAACAGTATTCGCGGATTAAGCGGAGTTGCTCGCGGAAATTCGCGTTTCGGCACCGAAAACACTGCGGCAACGACCGATTCTTCGGCTAATTATTCGTCCGATTTTTCCGATTTAACAACCCGCCGAAACGCCGCGAGGGGCGAGGAATTTAGTCAAACGGACAATATGGCAGAGCAAGCGGAACCCGCTTTACAAAATTCTCAAAACTCTCAAAACGCGCGCCGTTTCGAATACGATCGCGGCGAACAGCTCGGAATGAGTGCTATTTCGGAAACTCGTTCCGCGGGCACGTCTAAAAATTTAAGCGACGACAGAAAGCTTGAAAATCCCATAGACTGCATACCTTTAAATTACAAATATCGTTTTGCGCCGTATAATCTTATGCGCGACTATCGTCCGGATGCCGCGGCGGTTGCCGCAACCAAGCGCGAGCAAGAAAATCGCAAGGGCATAATATTGCAAGTTCTTGCAAACGCGGGCATAAGCGCGCAAATCGTGGATATAAAATACGGTCCCGCGATAACGCGATTCGAACTTACCATTCCGCTAGAGGTTTCGGTTAAAAAAATCACCGAGCTTCAAAAGGATTTCAACTTCCGCATCGCCGCGCCCGGCACGATAAGAATAGTCGCGCCTATTCCCGGCACTTCGCGCGTGGGAATCGAGGTGCCTAACACCGCCCCCGCGACCGTCGGGCTTAAAGATTTAGTAACCGACGCTTCGTTTAAAAACGCCAAAAAAACGTCGCTCACGTTTTGCTTGGGCAAGGATTTGGTAGGCAATCCCGTTAATTTAGACCTTTCTAAAATGCCGCACCTTTTGGTGGCGGGCGCAACCGGCACGGGCAAGAGCGTATTTTTAAATACCTTACTCGTAAGTCTTATGTATAAGTATACGCCCGAAGAGCTTCGTATCGTTTTGGTCGACCCCAAAATCGTCGAGTTTTCGCTGTTTAAAGGCGTACCTAACCTTTTGTTCGACGAAATCATAACCGAAACGCCCAAGGCATGCGCCATGCTCGATTGGGCTTGTAAAGAAATGGACGACCGCTATCGTTTGCTCAACGAAAATCTGGTTAAAAACGTAGACGAATACAACGCGTTCATGGAGAAAAAAGGCGGCAAACCGCTCTATAAAATTCTAATAATAATCGACGAGTTTGCAGACCTCATGGCGACTTCGGTCGATAAAAAGAACATCGAAAACAAGATAAGCCGAATCGCGGCGAAAGCGCGTGCGGCGGGTATTCACCTGATAATGGCAACGCAACGTCCGTCGGTCGATATAATCGACGGCTCGATAAAAACCAACTTCACTTCGCGCGTGGCGTTCAAAATGTCAAGTCAGATGGACGCCCAGGTTATTATGGGCGAAGCGGGTGCCGAAAAACTTTTGGGCAGAGGCGACGTTTTATATCGCACGAGCACTATGATGAGCACGGAGCGCGCTCAGGGCGCGTTTATCGATACGCCCGAAATCGACGATGTTTGCAAGTATTTGCGCGAGCACAACAAGTGCTACTATAACGATTTCGCGCTTGAAGAAATCAACAAGGCTTCCGAAAAATCCGAGGCTTCCGACTCCGCCAACGCGACCGACGTTTTAGGCGGCGAAAGCGGCGAGGTCGGCAATAACAACGGCAAGTCTAACGAAGAAATAGTAAAAAACGCGATGCGGCTTGCGATAAGCACTCAAAACATAAGCATTTCGCTGATGCAACGTAGGCTTGGCTTAGGTTATCCGCGCGCGGGCAAAATCATGGATATTTTAACCGAGCGCAAATACGTTTGCGATTCGCCGAATTCCCGCGGGCGCGAAATCAAAATGACCAAGCAAGAATTCGAGCAGATTTTCGGCGAACCTTTCGATAATACGGGCGTCGCCGGCGGAGACAATTGATTTACGGCAAATCTACAGCGGATAAAATTTCGCTTTTCGGAGAAAAAATTAAAAATGAACGACAAAAAAACCTTAGGCGTTATTTCGCTCGGTTGCGATAAAAACAGAGTGGACAGCGAAAAGCTCATAGCTTCCGTTTTTAATGATTTTATTATTACTAACGACATATCGACCGCTCAAATAATACTTATAAACTCTTGCGCGTTTTTAGAAAGCGCGCGAAAAGAGGCTATCGATACGGCTATCGATTGCGCGAGATACAAAAAAGAAGGCAAGCTCGAAAAACTCATAATGAGCGGTTGTTTGCCGCAAAAATTTATAGACGAGCTTTTCGAGCCGCTTACCGAGGTCGACGGTTTTTTGGGCACTTTAGATTACGACTTGTTTAAAAACACCGTAAGCGAATGTTATTTAGGCAAAAGAGTCAACAACGTCGGCAAGGGCGCGGGGCTAAACACAGAGCAAAGAACGCTTACGACACCCGAATATTACGCATACTTAAAAATCGCCGACGGTTGCAATAACAGATGTACGTATTGCCTTATTCCGTTTATTCGCGGCAAATACGTTTCGCAGCCTATCGAAAAATTGGTGCAAGAGGCTAAGATTTTAGGCGAGCTTAACGAACTCATCTTAGTCGCGCAAGACGTCACTCGCTACGGCGAGGATATTTACGGAGCGCCTAAGCTCGTCGAACTTATAAAGCGACTTTCCGAACTTGAAAACGTTAACGCCATAAGATTGCTTTATTGCTATCCCGATATGCTCACCGACGAGCTAATCGACGAAATAGCTTCGAATAAAAAAGTAATAAAATATTTGGATATTCCCCTTCAACACGCTTCCGACAAAGTGTTAAAGCGAATGAATCGTCGCGGCACCGGTTCGGAATATCTGTCGCTTATAGAAAGGCTCAAACAAAAAATCGAAGGGGTTGCGTTGCGTTCTACTTTTATAGCGGGCTTCCCGAGAGAAAGCGAGGCGGATTTTAATGCGCTTTGCGAGTTTTTAAAAAGTGCCAAGCTAACTAACGCGGGATTTTTTGTCTATTCGCGTGAAGAGGGTACTCCCGCCTATAAACTCCCCGACCAACTGCCCGAAAAGGTCAAGCGCGAACGCGTTAAAGAGTTATATCGCGTTCAAAAGCAAATTTCCAAAGAGAATTTATCTCGTTTTAAAGGCGAGGTTTTGCGCGTCGCGTGCGAGGGCATCGATTACGAAAGACAGTGCTTTTACGGCAGAGCGTATTTTCAAGCGCCCGATATCGACGGTAAAGTTTATTTCAAATCGAGCGTGACGGTCGCCGAGGGCGTGTGTTACGACGTGTTAATAACTCGCGCGGGGGCGTACGACTTGTTCGGCAAAGTAGTTGCAAAATAAGGCGAAAAAATTCGAGAGTACTGTAAAATCTCGCCGAAAAATTCGCTAAAAGAGGAAAAATTATGAATTTACCCAATAAAATAACGATAAGTCGTATAGTGCTGATCCCCGTTTTCATCGCGCTGTATTACTTAACGCAAATTCCGCACAATTTTTTATACGCCGCGATAGTGTTCGCTTTAGCGGCTTTCACCGATTTTTTAGACGGCTATATCGCGCGCAAATATAACCTTGTAACCGACTTCGGCAAATTTTTAGATCCCATTGCCGATAAAGTATTGGTTTTGGCGGCGTTTTCGCTGATGCTTACTTCTGCGGGCGGCGGAATTTTACCCGCGATAAGCGGCGGCATAGGCGTTTCGATAATTTTGGCGCGCGAATTTATAGTGGCAAGCTTTAGGATGGTGGCGGCTAGTAAAAACGTGGTTATCGCCGCCGACGGCTTGGGAAAACTAAAAACGGTCACGCAAGACGTTTGCGTTTTGTTTTTACTGGTAGCCAAGGCGTTCGAGGGTGTTAAGCCTTTCGGCGGCGAGCTCGACTTCTTTGTCGTCGTTTACTATATCGGTTTCGCGCTTTATATAGCGAGCGTTATATTAACCGCCGTTTCGGGCGTTTCTTACGTAGTTAAAAATCGCGCGGTTCTTTCCGATAACGTAAAGGAGTAAAAATGTTTGCTTACGACAACGATCGCGTTATAATCAAAATGTTCGCGTTGCCCGCGGCTTCGCGGCAAAAGGCGATAGAGCGAGTCGAAAACGCGGGGCTCAGCCTCGATTTTTCAGAAAACTTCGGCGATTTACGCGTTTCTCTTTTATACGACGACTCCACCCCGAAAACCAAGGTAGACGCCGCCTTGCGATTTTTACTCACCGAATACGAACCTTATGTTTATTCTACCGAAGACGTCAGTTTGCAAAAATGCCTGGTCGACTATTTAAAGGTAAGAAAACTCACGCTTTGCACTGCGGAATCCTTTACGGGCGGCGCGCTCGCCAGGGCGGTGGTTTCGGTAGAGGGCGCAAGCAAGGTCTTTTATCAAGGATTGGTTACTTATTCGCCTATCGCCAAGCAAAAATCGTTGGGAGTTTCTCCTTCTACAATCAGCTTAAAAAGCGTGGTTTCTAGCGAAGTCGCTTTCGAAATGACTCGCGGACTTTTAAAAAGCGGCGATTGCGACGTCGCGGCGGCGACTACCGGTTACGCTTCCGAAAGCGGAAATCCTTTAGAACCTTGCGGATTGTGTTATATCTCTGCGGGAATGGGTTCCACCGTAAACGTTTGCCGCTATCGTTTTAGCGGCACGCGCGAAGAAATAATGGAGCAAGGCAAAAACGCCGCGCTTTTTATGCTCATAAGGCTCATAGCTCACGCCGACGAATAAATTTAGTTTGGCGTTTTGCGTTTAATCGGTAATTTGGCAATTAAAACTCGGCAAAAAAGCAAAAAAACGCGAAAAAAATCGCAAAAAACGAAAAAAATCAAAAAGCCGCGATAGGCGGTAAAAATTACTTTTATAAAAAAATATATTTATATAACAAGGAAACAACTATGGACGACAAGAAAAAGGCATTAGAGCAGGTACTTTCTCAAATCGAAAAACAATACGGCAAGGGCGCGATTATGCGTCTCGGCGAGGACGCGCGCGAAATGGCGGTAGACGTTATTCCCACGGGGTGTTTGGCGCTCGATATAGCGTTAGGCGCGGGCGGAGTTCCTCGCGGAAGAATAATCGAAATTTACGGTCCCGAGTCTTCCGGTAAAACGACCGTTACGTTGCATATAATTGCCGAAACGCAAAAAGCGGGCGGTATTGCCGCGTTTATCGATGCCGAGCACGCTCTAGATCCCGCATACGCCGCAAATTTAGGGGTTGATTTAGATAACCTTTACGTTTCTCAGCCCGACACCGGCGAGCAAGCTTTAGATATAACGGACAGCTTGGTTCGAAGCGGTGCGGTCGATTTAATCGTAATCGATAGCGTTGCCGCGCTCACTCCCAAGGCTGAAATCGAAGGAGATATGGGCGATCAGCACGTCGGTTTGCAAGCAAGGCTTATGTCGCAAGCGTTGCGCAAACTTACGGCAATTACAAATAAGTCTAAAACGTGCGTCGTGTTTATCAATCAACTGCGCGAAAAAGTCGGCGTGATGTTCGGCAATCCCGAAACCACTCCGGGCGGAAAAGCGCTAAAATTCTATTCGAGCGTTCGTTTGGATATAAGAAAAGCCGACGCGCTTAAGGATACCGAGGGCGTTTACGGCAACCGCACCAAAGTTAAAGTAGTTAAAAATAAGCTTGCGCCTCCCTTTAAAACCGCCGAATTCGATATGATTTACGGAAAAGGCATATCCAAAGAGGGCTGTCTTTTAGATATAGGCGTCGACAAGGGCGTTATCGAAAAGAGCGGAAGCTGGTTTTCATATAACGGCGACAAGTTCGCGCAAGGCAGAGAAAAAGCAAAAGAATATATCGCGTCGAACAAAGAATTTGCCGACGAAATCGAAGGCAAAATTCGCGATATCTGCTTTAAACCCGCCGAAAAAAATGATGGAGAACCTGCCGCTGAATGATTTTTTCTCGTCACGATTTGCCTAGCGAGGCTTTGGTCGAAAAGTTTTTGCGACTGGTTAAAACCGACGTGCTTTTATACGTCGAACAACAAAAAAGCGGGGCTATAAGCCCGTTATTGCATAGTTTGCTTGAAAAACGCATTTACTTTTGCGTAAAAAAACAAGCGGCGCTTTGCTATAAAAAGCAGGGTGAAAAAAGCGACTGCGTAAAAAGAGCAAAAACGGTCGCAAGCGAATTCGTAGCTAGGCTTTGCGCTTTAAGCGAGCTTTTAAAAGCCGACGCGGAAGCAACGGTTTTAGCAGACCCTTCTGCCGAAAACGAGACTATCGTTATGAATTGCTTCCCCGGGTTTACGGCTATAAGCGTTTATCGCGTCGCGCACGAGTTGTATTTGCGCGGAGTGCCTTATTTACCTAGAATTTTAACCGAGTACGCTCATTCCCGCACCGGAATAGACATAAACGCAGGTGCTAAAATAGGCAAAAGCTTTTTTATCGACCACGGGACTGGCGTCGTAATCGGCGAAACCGCCGAAATTGGCGATAATTGTCGAATTTATCAAGGCGTAACTTTGGGCGCGCTGTCGCTTAAGGATAGGTGCGTCTCTAGCGAAAAACGCCATCCTACAATCGGCAACGACGTAATAATTTACGCAAACGCCACGATTTTGGGCGGAAAAACCGTTATAGGCGACGGCTCGATTATAGGCGGAAACGCGTTTATAATCAAGTCCGTGCCCGCGGGGGCAAAGGTTATTTCGGAGCCCACAAAAACCGTTTACGATTATCGAAAAAATCAATAACACGTTTTAAAAAATAAACATAAAAGTCCGTCTATAGGTCGATTAACGCCTATTAAAGCGGACTTTTTATTTTGTGTTTTTTAAAACCGTCATCTTGAGTTAAGCCATTTCTTTCCGTCATTCTGCGCGGAGAGGCGCAAGCAATGCGATTAAGGCTTCCCCCTCAGGGGAAGCTGGCGCGAACGCGCCTGAAGGATTGTCGCATTTTTAACACCGTCATTCTGAGCAAGCACATAAGCGTGGCGCGAGTTAAAAATAATCGCGCGGAATTACCGATATTTAGTAATAATTACTTAATCTAAGCGCTGAATTTTACTCGTATAGCCAGCATCCTAAGTATGGAAAAGCGAATGTTTCTTATTTCGCTAGCAATTTAATTCTAAATTGAAGACGAAAAATGTAGATAAATTTTGCATTAGTGAAAATTGTGTGAATTTTTGCATATATTATTGATTTTTTTGTATGCATATGTTAGAATAGACATGCTAATATGATATTAAATGCCACATACATAGAAGCAAGAAAAAATGTTGTAAACGTAACAGATAACATGCAGGCAGTATATCTTGATTTTAATGGTGATAATGGTTATGCACTAATTGGAAACGATTATTTAGTGAGGAATTATGTATATTAATAATGTGACAAAGAAAATATTTGCCCTCATTGCGTTAGTATTGCATTTTTTTTGTTTGACAACTATTTTTATTGCCTGTGCTCCGCCAACTCCAGATAGGATATACGGCGTTGGGGACGTGTGGGAGAGCGAGGCTTTTGGTATAAAATTTGATTCTGCTGATTATGAAAAAACAGGCGATATAATAGAAGTCAAATTAAGGTTTATTATCAACCCGACAACTGAATGGAGTATAAAAGAACAAGATGTATATCTTTTTGTTGTTGCCGACAAGCCGATTTATGCGATTAAGGATAAAAGTATAGAGCTAAGCAATTTTAATGTTTTTGAAAAAACAATTACAAATGAAAGCATCTATGTTTTTGTTTTTCAAGTGCCAATTTCGTTATTTAAAAATGAAGAAAGAGTTCAAAATGAAATGAGTTGGGGCATTGGTGTGTATGTAAATCATGCAACTTTTCACTTTGAACTCAGCTTCTAAACATTACAACCGATAAGATTTAACAGTCTTGTCGGTTTTTTATGCAAAAATTTTCAAAATCCGTATTAACATTCGCGCGGGGCAATGTCAACGTTTTTTAATTGAATATAAGAATTTGCGTTTGTTTTTGCGCGAAAAAATTGCGATTTGTTTTATTTTTTGCCGCTTATGCGGAGAAAAAGTGCGAAAAACGTTTACAAAAATCTTAATATGTGATAAAATAATAGCCATGAAGAAACTCATACTTGCAAGCAAATCGCCTAGAAGAATAGACATTCTTGGCAAAATGGGCTATAAATTCGAAATAATTCCCGCCGTGCGCGACGAAGTCGTCGATTTTTCGCTTAGCGGTGCCGAAATGGTCGAAAAAACCGCAAAAAACAAGGCGCAAGAAATTATAGAAACACACTCGGACGCGGCTGAAAATTCGGTAATTATCGGAATGGATACGGTCGTTATTTTTAACGGCGAGGTGTTGCAAAAGCCCAAAAACGCCGACGACCAACGCGAAATGCTTAAAAAACTTTCGGGAAACAAGCACGAAGTTTACACCGGATATTGTGTTTTGGTAGCGGACGAAAACGCAAAAATAGTCGATGAAATTTTAGGCGCCGAAAAGTCCGACGTGCTTTTTAACGAGCTTTCGAGCGAAGAATTGGAAGCTTACGTTCAAAGCGGAAAGGGGCTCGACAAAGCGGGCGGTTACGGCGTTCAAGACGGATTCGGTTTGGTTAAAGAAGTGTTCGGCAGTACTTATAACGTTATCGGATTCCCTAAAGAAAAAATGACGGAGATTTTGAAAAAAATGCCCCTATAAGCCCGTTATCGGCACTTTCGCGCTTTTAAAAACAACTTTTTGATCGATTTTTAAGCGCGGTGCGGGCAAACAAAAAACGCGGAGGATAAAAAAATGAGAAAGCCTTCCTTGGCTATAGATTTAGGTTCTTCTAACACGAATATTTATCAGTCGGGTGCGGGCGTGGTTTTGTCCGAGCCGAGCGTGGTTGCAGCCGAAAGCGGCGGCAACGGAAAAATTAAAGCCGTCGGCGACGACGCAAAAAAACTTATCGGAAAAACGGCGGACGGCACGGTCGTGATATCGCCGATTTTTGAGGCGCGAGTTGAAAATTCGCGTGCCGCAAGCGCGATGCTCGATAGATTTTTGAATAAAGTGACCATTAAAAAACTCGGCATGCGCCCCGACGTTTTGTTTTCCGTTCCGTGCGGAGCCGAAAACAGCGCCATAAAAAAATACGAGCAGGTTTGCAACGACTGCGGCGTGTATAACGTGCATTTCGTCGAATCCCCCGTGCTTACCGCGCTGGGGGCGGGCGTTCCTTTGTCCGAAGCTAACCCTTGCTTTTTAGTCGACGCGGGCGGCGGAACTACTACGATTGCCGCCGTTTCGCTTGGCGGGACCATTTCGGGTTTTAGCGTGAATATGGGCGGAAAAAGCATAGATAAAATGATAATTTCGCATATAGAAAACGAGTTCGGCTTAAAAATAGGCGCGCTCACCGCCGAAAGACTGAAAATTCAGGTCGGAAGTTTGATTTCGCGCGACGAAACCTCCGCGATAGTGGACGGGCGCGATATTCAAAGCGGTAAGCCTCGCGCTGTTTCGGTTAGCGCGCGCGATATTTTTCCCGTAATGAGCATGTTTTTCGACAAAGTTTTTCAGCTTGCGGGAATGCTTATGGCAAAACTCCCCGCCGAAATGTGCGCGGATATTCGCAAATCGGGCGTATATTTTGCGGGCGGAAGCTCGAGAGTCCCCGGCTTAGACGAGTATTTTAACGCAAACATGGGCATGCGCGCGAACGTTGCCGAAGAGCCCGAGCTTGCAGCCGCTATAGGCGGCGGAATAGTCGCGAGCGATCAAAAGCTTTTGGCAAAACTTCGTCTTAACAGAAAATAATAAAACGAAAAAACAAAGGTCTGAAATTTTTCGGGCTAAAAACGTGATAAAAGGGCTGTAAAAAAGCAAAAAAAGCCTTGAAATGTGAAAGTTTTCTGAAAATGCAAAAAACCTTTAAAAAGGTTTTGCAATCGCGGCTTTTATCGCGTATAATTATAGTCGAAAAAAGTCCGTTCTTTTATATAAGCGGAGTAAGTGCGACAAGGTTATATCCGTACAGCTCGAAACGGCTACAAAAAAGGACGAAAAAAACAGAAAACATAAAAAACATAAAAAATACGAAAAAAATCGGGAGAGAAAAAAATGAAATACGATTTTAACGGAATAAGCAAAAAGTTCAAACTTTGCGGCGAATATTCTTCGTGCGAGCCTTACGGCGAAGGGCACATTAACGAAACATTCCTTTTAAAAACGACTTGCGGCGGCGAAGAACACAAATACATTTTGCAACGCGTAAACTCCAATTTATTTAAGGACGTAAAAAGCCTTATGAACAATATTTGCGCGGTAACCGAGTTCTCGCGCGAGAAAATAACGGCGCGCGGCGGCGATCCGGACAGAGAATCTCTTACCGTGGTTAAAACGACGGACGGCGCGGATTTTTATTGCGACGGCGAAAATTATTTCCGCGTTTATCTGTTTATCGATAAAGCCACGAGTTATCAGGTGGTCGAAAAACCCGAACATTTTTACGAAAGCGCCGTTGCTTTCGGCAATTTTGCCAATCTTTTAGCCGAATTCGACGCTTCTAAACTTTACGAACCCCTTCCCGATTTTCATAATACCGTAAAAAGATTTAAGAATTTAGAGCTCGCGATCGAGCAAAACAAGGCGGGCAGAAAGGATAGCGTCAAAGCGGAAATCGAGTTCGCGCTCGCGCGCAAAAACATCACGGGCACGATAGTCGAAAAGCTCGCTTCGGGCGAAATTCCTTGCAAAGTCACTCATAACGACACCAAGCTCAACAACGTTTTGATCGACGACGCGACGGGCAAAGCGCTTTGCGTTATCGATTTGGATACCATAATGCCCGGCACCATTTGTTACGATTTCGGCGATTCCATTCGTTTCGGCTGCAATCCCGCCGCCGAGGACGAAAAAGATTTATCCAAAGTCAACTTCGATATTTCGCTCTTCGAGCAATACGTTAAAGGATATATGTCGGCGCTCCGCCCGAGCATGACCAAAGCCGAGGCTGAAAACCTCGCCATGGGCGCGATTTTAATGACCTACGAATGCGGCATAAGATTTTTAAGCGATTATCTTGACGGCGACGTATATTTCCACGTTAAACGCGAAGGGCATAACTTAGACAGGGCGAGAACGCAGTTCAAACTCGTTTCGGATATGGAAAAACTTTTGCCCGAAATGAACGCCATCGTAGCTAAATATTACAACGCATAATCTGATTTAAAAAAATCCCATAAAAGTTAAAAAACGCGCAAAAATCGCACGAAATAAAATATTTAAGGTTAGGAGAGTAAAATGAAAAATATTTTGGTAACGGGCGGCGCCGGATATATCGGCAGCCACACCTGCATCGAGCTTATCAAGGCGGGCTACGGAGTAATCATCGTAGACGACCTTTCGAACAGTAAAAAAACGGCGGTAGAGCGCGTTGAAAAAATAGTCGGCGCAAAAATCCCTTTTTATCAAAAGAGCATTTTGGATCGCGCCGCTTTAGACGATATCTTCGCGAACAACAAAATCGACGCGGTAATAAACTTCGCGGGCTTTAAAGCGGTCGGTGAGTCGGTCGCTAAGCCTATCGAATATTATCACAACAACATCGGCGGGCTAATAGTTTTGGTCGAGGCAATGCGCGCGGCGGGTTGCAAAAATTTAGTTTTCTCGTCGTCGGCAACCGTTTACGGCAAGCCCGAAACCGTTCCCATAACCGAAGATTTCCCGCTTTCCACAACCAATCCTTACGGCTCCACGAAACTGTTCATCGAGTATATCTTAAAGGATATTTACAAGTCGGATAACGGCTGGAATATAGGAATTTTGCGTTATTTTAATCCCGTAGGCGCGCACGAAAGCGGACTTATCGGCGAAGATCCCAACGGAATTCCCAACAATCTTTGCCCGTATATTACAAAGGTTGCGGTCGGCAAGCTCGAAAAAGTTCGCGTTTTCGGCAACGACTACGATACTCCCGACGGCACCGGCGTTCGCGATTACATTCACGTTTTAGATTTGGCGCGCGGACACGTTCTTGCCGTTAACAAATTACTCGAAAACAGCGGATTATATATCGTAAACCTCGGAACGGGCAGGGGCTACAGCGTGCTCGAAATGATACAAGGATTTTCTAAAGCGCTCGGCAAACCCATTCCTTACGAGGTAGTTCCTCGCCGCCCCGGCGACATCGACGTTTGCTATGCGGACACTACCTATGCGCGCGAATATTTAGGCTTTACGGCGCAAAAAACGCTCGACGATATGTGTCGCGATCAGCTTAATTGGCAAGTTAAAAATCCCGACGGATACGGGGATTAATCGGATGAATAGCGTTGAGACAATCGTTTAAGAAGGAAGCGATTTACGCATTTTAGGACATACTGTTTTACACTGAAAAGAAGGGGTATTTCTGCGATTTAGCGAAAATTTTATCCCTTTTTTTGCATTTTAACATAAAGTTATTGGGCATGTTCGGTGTTTTTGCTTAATAATTTTTATACAAACGAAGAAGTTTTCGATTTTTACAAAATCTAAACAAAACAAAAACAAACGCTTAACGTTATTTTTATAAAATAGGAGAAACGCATGAATTGCGCACTCACGCCGAAAACGCCGAAAGAGGTTTTTTATGCTTAATATAATTTCGCTTATTTTAAGCGCCGTAACGACGGCGGCGCTTTGCGTTTTTTGCAATCTTGTTCCGTCGGCTCGATATTTTTATGTGCCTGTATTGCTTTTTATCGGCTGTTTTATAGGTTTTTTGCTTGTTTATTTCGCGTTTTTGCTTATTTATGACGCTTTTATAAATAGAAAAAACCCCGTGAAAAATCCGAAGGGTTTTTATCGCCGTTCTTTTAATTTAGTAAACGAATTTCTGATTTTTTGGGCGGGCGTAAAAATAGAAGTAAACGGTAAAAAAAAAATTGACCAAAGTAAAAAATATTTGTTCGTATTAAATCATAAATCCAATTTCGATACGATGATTTTGGCTCACGTGTTTAAAAAGATGCCCGTAATATTTTTAAGTAAGCCGCAAAACTTCAAAATTCCCATAGCGGGCGGTTTTATACATAAATACGGGTATTTGTCCGTTCCGCGGGATAACCCGCGCGACGCCGTTAAAATGATAAGCGACGCCTGTATGCGCGTGGAGCAAGGTTTTTCGGTGGGCGTTTGCCCCGAGGGCACTCGCAATAAAACCGAACAAACTCTTTTGCCGTTTAAAGCGGGCGCTTTTAAGGTTGCGCAGCGCGCCAAAATTCCGGTAGCCGTGGTTTGCGTTAAAAACACGGCGAAAATAATAAAGAATTTTCCGTTTAAACGCACGCGAGTAGTCGTGGATATTTTAGAGGTGTTCGACGAAAATTTCGTCGCGGAGCATAAAACGGCAGAACTTAGCGATATTTCTCGCGAAATAATGCTTGCAGACCTTGAAAAAAGCGAAGGGGAAAAAAGATGAGTTTAGATCCGCAAAAAATCGTAGCAGTAATCCCGGCATACGAACCGCCGCATTCGTTTATAGATTACGCCGCGGAATTGTTAAAAAGTATTCCGCACTTGGTCGTTATAAACGACGGTAGCGGCGAAAAATACGAAGAAATATTCGAAGAGCTGAAAAAAAAGGAAGGCTGTTTCGTTATCGACTACGCCGATAACCGCGGCAAAGGCTACGCGCTTTGCCGCGGCTTAGAATATTGCAAAAACAACTTTAACGAGCAAAACGTTTTCGTAACAGCCGATTGCGACGGGCAACATCTCGTTTGCGACCTTTTAAAAGTTGCCGAAAGCGCGTTTTATCAACCTAACGCGTTGCATTTGGGCTCTCGCGATTTCGACGAACCGTCCGTGCCTAAACGCAGTCGCCGCGGCAACCTTATCACTCGCCGTTTGTTCGGGTTTTTATACGGAATAAACCTGCAAGACACGCAAACGGGCTTGCGCGCCTTTTCATACGGGCTTTTGGACAAATTATTGCAAGTAAAAGGCGATCGATTCGAATACGAGATGAACATGCTCATTCGGATGCAAAAAGCGTGCGTTCCGATGATAGAAACGCCCATAACCACCGTATACGAACCAAAGCCCGACGACGTAGAAAAAATATCGCATTTCCGAACTTTTCAGGACAGCGTTCGCGTAATGGGCGTGCTATTTAAAAATTTAGGCTGGTATTTTTTATCGTCGGTTCTTTCGGCGCTTTTAGACGTAATTGCCTTTTATTTGTTCTCGAAGTTCGTGTTTACGGGCGATAACATCGCTTTATCTTCGTTTTGGGCTACGATATGCGCCCGCGGTTTATCGTCGATTTTAAACTTCACTTTCAATTACAAATTCGTGTTCGGCGGCAAGGGGAAGCGCGAAATATTCAGATATTACGCGGTTTGGGTTGCTCATTTGGCGCTTTCGTATTTGTTCGCTTTCGGATTAAACGCCGTTTTCGAAGCGGAAATAGTAGTAACGCTACTTAAAGGCGTTTTAGATTTAATCGTCGCGCTGATAACTTATAAAATACAGCAAAAGTGGGTGTTTTCGTGAGTAAAAAATTTTACGGCGGATTTATAAAATTTTGCAGATTTTGCGTTAATTTTTTCGCGCCTAGGGGCAAATATCGGGCTGATTTTAAAGAGCATGAAGAGCCCGTGGTTTATGTTTGCAGACATTTAAACATGCACGGTCCGTTGACCGTTTTGCGCTCGTCTAAGATCGAAGTTCGAGCTATGGTTTTAAACGTTTTTTTCGACAAAAAAACCGCACGAGAGCATTATCTCAACGTGACCTTTAAAAACAAACGTTGCAAAAAGTTATTAGCCTTTTTCGCGGGTACTTTCGTGCCTAAAATGGTCAATTCGGGCGGTTTTATTCCCGTTTATCGCGGCGACGACAAACGCAGTTTTTTAACCGTAAAAAAGGCTTTCGAGTGTTTATGCTCGGGCGAGTGCGTCGCCGTGTTTCCCGATAAAAATTACAAGGCGGGCTACGATAAACCGAGCGATATTTATCCCGGATTTTTGATGCTCGAAAAGCTTTATTTTAAAAAATACGGCAGGCATTTAAAATTCGTTCCGCTTTTAATCGACGATAAGCGCCGCGAAATAATCGAAAAATCGCCGATTTGTTTTTCGGGAAAAGAGGATTTTAAAGAAGAATCGGAACAAATAAAGAAAAAAATAATTAAAGAAATTAACGAGTTCGTTTAAAGGTCGAGTTTTTTTAAAAACAGCCCCGAACGGCTCGTTTTTTTGTTTTTTAAGCCGCAAAAACGCTTTACATACGCGCGCGCGTGTGATATAATATTATTATCTATTTATATTATATATAATTGATAGAGCAAAAAGCGGTTTTCGCGCGATAAAAAGCACGCAAAAACTCGGCAAAAAAACGCGATATGATTTTTGCGAGGAAGCAAGATTTTAAATCGCGCGGCGAGAGGTAAAAATGGATAACTTAGAAAACGTCGAAAACGTTGAAAACGTCGGTAAAGTTTCCGGGCAATACGGCGAGGGTCAAATTCAGGTTTTAGAAGGGCTCGAGCACGTAAGAAAACGTCCGGGTATGTATATCGGAACTACGGATCTTAGGGGCTTGCATCACCTTATTCAAGAGATAGTCGATAACTCTATCGACGAAGCGTTGGCGGGCTATTGTACGGCAATAGAGGTAACTATAAACGCCGACGGTTCGTGCTCGGTGCTCGACAACGGCAGAGGTATTCCGACCGGGATACATCATACCGAGGGCGTTTCCGCGGTGCAAGTCGTTTTAACCAAGCTCAACGCGGGCGGCAAGTTCGGCGGCGGCGGATATAAAATATCGGGCGGGCTCCACGGCGTGGGGCTTTCGGTCGTTAACGCGCTTTCCGAATGGCTCGAGGTCGAAGTATTCCAAAACGGCAATCATTACAAGCAAATATACAATCGCGGCGTGCCTCAGCGCGAGCTTCAAATAATCGGCAAGGCGGATAAAACGGGCACAAAAGTGACCTTTATGCCCGATGCCGACATTTTCGAAAGCGTTATTTTTAATTACGAAACGGTTAAAGTTCGCTTGCGCGAGCTCGCTTATTTAAACAAAGGGCTTAAAATCAGCGTCGAGGATAAGCGTGCCGAGCAAGAACAGCGCGAAGAATTCTATTACGAGGGCGGCATACGTCATTTCGTCGAGGATTTAAACAAAAATAAAGACGTTTTGTTTGCGGAACCGCTTTATTTCGAGCGTACGATCGGCGACATAACGGTAGAACTTTCGATGACTTATAACGATAGTTTTACCGAAACGATATATACGTTCGCGAACAACATAAACACTCAAGAGGGCGGCATGCACTTAGAGGGTTTTAAGTTCGCGCTCACTAAAATAATCAACGAGGCAGGCAAACGGCTCAATCTTTTAAAGGAAAACGACTCGCTTTCGGGCGAGGACGTGCGCGAGGGGATAACAGCCGTAATTTCGGTTAAACTTCCCGAACCGCAGTTCGAAGGGCAAACCAAAACCAAGCTCGGCAACTTAGAAGTCCGCGGGATAGTCCAAAAGGCTATGAACGAGTGTTTCGGTTCTTATCTCGAAGAAAATCCCTCCGCCGCGAAAGAAGTTATAATGAAGTGTATAACCGCCAAGCGCGCGCGCGAAGCGGCAAGAAAGGCTCGCGAAGCGACCAGAAAAAGCGCGTTCGAAAGCGTAGCACTCCCCGGCAAGCTTGCCGACTGTTCCGAAAAGAACGCCGAACTGTGCGAAATATTCTTAGTAGAGGGCGATTCGGCAGGCGGCACCGCGAAACAAGGGCGCGACCGTCGCTTCCAAGCGATACTCCCGCTGCGCGGCAAAATTTTGAACGTAGAAAAAGTGCGCCCTAACCGCGCGCTCGAAAACGAAGAAATAAAGAGCATGATAACCGCGTTCGGCGGCGGAATGCAAGAAGATTTCGACGTGAGCAAAATCCGTTACGACCGCGTTATTTGCATGACCGACGCGGACGTAGACGGCAGCCACATAAGAATACTTTTGTTAACCTTTTTCTTCAGATATATGCGTCCGCTCGTCGAGCAAGGGCATGTTTATATCGCTCAGCCTCCGCTTTATAAGTTAAGCAAAGGCAAAACCGAAAAGTATTGCTATACGGACGAGCAGTTAAAGCAAGAGCTCGAAGTTATGGGCAAGTGCGATATTCAGCGTTACAAAGGTCTCGGCGAAATGAACGCCGAACAGTTATGGGAAACTACGATGAATCCCGCCACCAGAACTTTACTTAAAGTTACGATGGAAGACGCGCAAGAAGCCGAAAACACTTTCAGCTTGCTTATGGGCGAACAACCCGAGCTTCGCCGCAAGTTCATCGAAGAAAACTCAAAGCTCGTAGCCGAGCTCGACGTATAACCGCTATAGGAGAGAACGCAAATGTCTAAAAAAGAACTCGATTCAGCCCTGACCGACGAGTTTAGAAAAACTCTCGCGCAGACAAATATAATCAACGTAGAGGTCGATAACGAGCTTAAAAAATCGTTTATCGCATACGCTATGGCGGTTAACGTATCGCGCGCCATTCCCGACGTGCGCGACGGTTTAAAGCCCGTTCACAGACGTATACTTTACGCAATGAACGAAATGGGTTTAACGCCAGATAAAGCATATAAAAAATGCGCCGCCATCGTAGGCGACGTGTTAGGTAAATATCACCCGCACGGCGACAGTTCGGTTTACGACGCGCTCGTTCGTTTGGCGCAGGATTTTTCGATAAATCTTCCTTTGGTAGACGGGCACGGCAACTTCGGTTCCGT
>CAYVKZ010000024.1:0-25337 GCA_964452295.1 uncultured Acidiphilium sp. | reverse complement strand
GAAAAAACCACAAAAGTCCGCCTATAGGTCGATTATCGATGCTTTGGCGGGCTTTTATTTTTGTTTTCGCGCGCGCCATGATATATAATATATTCGCGCGTCACAATATATTACAATGATATAACGCGAGCGCTTTTATTAACTCGTCATCCCGAGCGCAATGCTTTTACAACGGTCATCCTGAGCGAACGCTTTTACAACGGTCATCCTGAGCAAGCGAAGCGCGTCGAAGGATCTCGCTTGAGCTATATCCTACCGTCATCCTGAGCGAAGGGCGTTTACGCCCGAAGTCGGTGTCAAGATCTCGCCTGATTTAAAGCGGACCAAAACCGCAAACAATTCCAAAACCGCAAAAAAAATCGATAATACTATTGACAACTACGAAAAAATCGTATATAATAATAGTGTAAGCGCGAGAGGTAAGGTTTATAAAGGTTTTATAAAGCGCAAAACAAAAAGCAAAAGGCGAAGAAGGTTAAAGCGAATGAAAAGGCTATTTGTGCACACCGAGCCGTTTATAAAATGTTGGAAAAACATGGGGCTAGGAGACGAGGCGTTAAGACAATTAGAAGAGTATTTACTAGAGGATCCGCGCCGAGGTGACGTAATCGAGGGTACGGGTGGTGCAAGGAAGTTAAGGATTAAGTTAAACGATAACCGTGGCAAAAGCGGCGGAGCGCGAGTGATTTACGTAGATATTTTTGAAAAAGAGAAACTATATTTTTTATATGCATATCCTAAGAATATGCAAGAGGATTTATCGTCGGTGCAAAAAGAGGCGATAAAGCGAATAATCGAAGCGATAAAGCGGGAGGCGTGATAAAAAGTGGAACTTTCATTAAAGAGCAGCTTAAGCATTGAAGAAATCGAGAATAATTTTAAAAACGAAGACGTATTTTCGGGCATAATGGAAGGGCTTGAGGAAGCTTTAGCGTACGAAAAAGGCAAAGCGAAAGCGCAAACTTACGTACGGAAGCGTAAGTTGCCCGATGTGAACGTAGCCGAAACGAGAGCGGCGTTGAAATTATCGCAAAAAGCTTTTGCGGGAGTATTGGGGGTATCGGTTCGCACTGTTGAATCGTGGGAAGCCGGGCGAAGCAATCCGTCTCCCTCGGCTCGCAACTTAATATATTTGATTAGTACTGACAATTCGCTGATACAAAAGTTACAAAATCGCGATTAGGTTGTGCTAGCGATTAGGATGTGCCCGAACGCAGAATAATCAAGGCATGTACTTTTCGCGCGCGCCATAATATCATAATATATTCGCGCGCCACAATATATTATTATATAATATATTATATAATATAGCGCGAGCGCGCATTGTTCTACCGTCATCCCGAGTGAACGCTTTTACAACGGTCATCCTGAGCGAACGCTTTTACAACGGTCATCCTGAGCAATCGCAGCGCGCCGAAGGATCTCGCTTGAATTATCCGCAAACAATCAAACAAGATTCTTCGGCGCGCACGTAACGTGCTTGCTCAGAATGACGGATAATCCCAACCGTTATCCAAAGCGACCTTTGTTCCGCCGTCATCCTGAGCGTAGGGTGCGTTAGCACCCGAAGTCGAAAGATCTCGTCTGATTCAAAGCGGACCAAAACCGCAAGCAATTCCAAAAAACGCAAAAAATGAAACGGAGCAAGTATGTATTACGTGTACATAATGACAAGTAAAGAAAACACGGCAGTATACATAGGTATTACGAACGATTTACGCAGGCGGGTATACGAGCACGAAAATGAAACGATAAAAGGATATACGAGTAAGTACAAAGTGAAAAAGTTGGTATATTACGAAGTGTATTCGACCGCGTATGAAGCCATAGCGAGGGAGAAACAGTTAAAGGGTTGGAGTCGGTTGAAGAAAAATGTATTGATAGAAAGCATGAATCCGGAATGGAAAAAATTAAACGATGACATCAAATGGTGAACTATATCTCTCACGTCATCCTGAGCGTAGGGCGTTTACGCCCGAAGTCGGTGTCAAGATCTCGCTTGAATAATCCGAAAAAAAATAAAACAGTCATCTTGAGCGAGCGTTAGCGAGTCGAAAGATCTCGCTTGAATTTATCCGTAAGTACTTTGACAAGATTCTTCGATGCGCTCGTTCCTCGCTTACTCAGAATGACGGATAGTGCCAATGGTCCTTTTGCGCCCCCCCTCGACTCCAAGGCAAAACACCCCGAAAAAAGGGCAAAACGAAAAATAAGTGAAAAAACAATGGCAAATAACTTAAAAACCCGATAAAAAACAGTTGACAAATGATTTTAAATGAGTTAATATAGAGAAAGCAAAAGGGTTATTTGCTGCTTTCGCCATGCACTTTTACGGCAAAACGGAAGCCAAACGTAAGCAAAAACTTGCATAAATATTGCCAAAACGCTAAATGGGCCGTCGGGGCAACCAAAAAAAGGCTTAAAAGCGTGAAATAAAAAAAGTGGCAAAAAATGCAAAAACGCTAGCCGAGGCAACCAAACGTCGCATAAAATAAAAGTAATGGCGGGGGTTACTCTTTCGGGAGGTGTGGAAGTAGATGAAATTTATATACTTGTAGAACCTTTTAAAAGTTAAAAACAAAATAGGTCAAAAAAATTTAGGTAAAAAAATTAATTAAAAAATAATTAAGGAGTATTAAAATGTTACAAAAAACAAAGTCATTATTAACAAAATGTCTTGCTTTCTTGTTCATCGTATGCTGCGTAGTAGCCGCTACCGTAGGCATGGTTGCTTGTTCTGACGATCAAGTTGCCGCAAAAACTATCAAAAGCATCGCGAACGACGGCAAGAAGATTGTTATAACTTACAGCGATGGCACGAAGGACACGGTCGATTACAACGATACTACGTCTAGCGATCCTACCCCTGTAGAGCCTACTGTATGTGATCACAGCAAAGAAAGCGAATCCGTCAGCACTAGCGGTTGCACCGAAATTCACTACATCTCTTGCGACGCTTGCGGTCGTTTCCGTGTTGAAGTTAAAGAAAATCACGTTTGGGGTGTTGAACAACATCTCGAAAGAGAAAGCTGCTTAAAAGGTGCTCGCACCACTCAAGTTTGCGTTAACTGCCTTGCCGAAAACGATAAGGTTACCGTTTACGATGAAGGTGAAGTCGGTAAGTGCTATGCTAAACACTTAGATATCGAAAAGATTACCTATCTTTGTGATCCCGATAAACTTGGGGATTCCAATCCTAATCCTTGCACTGCAGACGTTGTAACCGTTGATTACTGCAAAACTTGCGGTGTAAGTTTAGAAGAAACCAAAGTTACCGTTAAGGCTAAAGGGCACACTGCAACCGAATGGACTGTATCCGTTAAACCTACTGCTTCTACTACTGGTTTGCTCGTTAACAAGTGTGGTCGCGACGGTTGTGATGAATACGCTTTAGAATCTATTACGCTTCCCACTTTCTATTCTTTAGATAGCAACAACAATCGCGTTAGAAACACTGAATATACTTTCGTAAAAGCCGAACTCGCTACTTGCGTTTATACTGCTGATACTTCTAAATATTCTGATTATTTTGTTTATAAAGATCCTAACGGTGTAGAACATACTTTTGAAGATAAGGATTCATATGCCGGTGAGAACAAACACACCCTTAACGGTATAACAATCGATGGTAGTAGTGTTATTTATGTTGACGATTATGCCGGTCTCATAAAAGTTTTTGGGACGATCAGTTGTGACGTATCTAAAAAATCAGACGGTTACTTCACTTGTGAAGCTTGCGGTGAAGACGTGCTCCTTTCTGCTCGTTTGTTAAAAAAACATACTAAACCTGAGGTCGGTGTGATGCATGAGGATCCTACTTGCCAAGACAATGGCTCGGATACATACACTTGTGCGATTTGCGGAAACCTCGCTAACGATCTTATCGACACAGTAGCCCATAATTATCAATACACGATAGTCAAAAATGCTGACGGCACTTACACCTTTAACGGTGATTGCGAATGGTGTGGAGCCACTAAGACTGTTTCGAGCGTATCTGACGTAAAGGAAGAGAGAACCAAAGAACCTTCTTGTTCCGAAGCCGGTGAAATCACTTATACGGGAGTTAAAGGTAAAGATACCGTTGTTGTTAAGCAGTCTATCGCAAAAATCAAACACGCAAGCGAAACTCTTGGCGAGGTTGAAACCGGAACAGCACTTGATATGATGGTTGCTGCTAATAAGGCTGCGATCAAAGTATTCACTGTTACTGATAAGGAAAACAATTGTAAGTCTTATACCTTAGAAGGCGAAAAGGGTATGGGTTACTATGTTTGCAAACATTGCGGAGAGTCCGTTCTTGTAAGAGTTTACTATAGCCACACTCCTGTTGATGTTGAAAAGCCGAATGATAAAGTTGATTCAGCAGCAACTTGCAGTTCTGAAGGCTCTAAGTGGATTCGTTGTTCTGTATGCTGTCCTAATGATTGGACGGTGATTACTGTTCCTGCTTTAGGTCATAAGTATGAATACACTTATGCAGCTGACAAGCTCACAGCAACTTGTTCGAATGAAGATTGCTCCAAAAAATCTAAAATTACGTTAACTGCGGAAAGCAACTACAAAGTTACTCGTCAACCTAAGTGCAACGAACTTGGTAGAGCTACTTATGTTGAAAACGGTGAAACCAAAACTGTTGATTTAGCTAAGATCGGTCATAAGCTTAACGGAGTTGAGGTTGTTGCTGATGAAAATGGTAAATTTAGTTGGGTGAGCGGTATGAAGAATTTCGCCGGCGCTACTCCGAATTGTAAAAGTGGTATTAGTGTTTACTTTAATTGTGATACTTGCAAGGAAGACGTTTTAATCAATGACGTTTATGGTTCTCATACTAAACCTACCGATTCTTCTACGATAACTGTTGTTCCCGCTTCTTGCGAATTAAAAGGTTACGAGAAATATCGTTGCTCCGAATGCGAAACTGATGTTCTTGTTGAACTTTCTGCTCTTAAGCATAACATCGTTGTTGATAGAATTTATGACGAAAACGGAAAGCTTATGATTGGCGTTAAGTGCAGCAGACCCGGTTGCCTCGGCTTCGATCAACCCAGTGAATATAGTGAAGGTTTAAACGTTAGTAAATTGGCGGAAGACGGCAAAACTTATCAAAAAGGCACCGAAAGCAAAGCGATTGAAATTGGCTTTTTAACCGATACTGATTTATTCACTTGTGAAACTACAGTTACAGCTACTTGCCAAGTTAGGGGAGTAAAGGTTTACACCTTAAATAGCGATTATACAAATGTTGTTTTCGATGAAGCTATTCATATCGTATATACTAAAATAGGCGATTATGCAAATCACAATGTTCTTTGGGATAATGAAACAAACAAACCCGCCAAAGGCGAATATACTGTTGTAATTAAAACAGTAGTTGATGGCGAAGTTGTTAAAACCACTCTCAAGGGGTATTATTGTGAAAGTTGCGGCAATGTAGTTAGCAAGAATGCCGGTATAAACAAGGTAAGTCCTTCTAATGAAACTGAAGCTGAATAATTTTGGCTTAACTAAACTATAACAACTAAAAAAATTAAATAACCACACAAGGTAGCGCGCACTTGGTAAGGCGCGCTACCCAGAAAAACCCTTAAAGCAAAAAACAATGCCGAATCGGAAGCACCCCCTTCCCTTCGGCATTGTTTTTTTATTCTCCGCCTTACCGATTTGGCTTCCCTGTGTAAGGGAAGCTGTCGGCAGAGCCGACTGAAGGGTTGTTGACCGTCATCCTGAGCAATCCGTAAAAAAGCCTTCCCCCGCATCCATGTCATCCCGAGCGTAGTCGAGGGATCTCGTTTGAATTATCCGTAAGTACTCAAACAAGATTCTTCGATGCGCGAATAAATTCGCTTACTCAGAATGACTTGTAAAAAAGCCTTCCCCATTCTCTCGTCATCCCGAGCGTAGGCTTTTTTCACTCGTCATCCTGAGCGTAGTGCTTTTACAACCGTCATCTTGAGCGAGCGTTAGCGAGTCGAAAGATCTTGTTTGAATTATCCTACCGTCATCTTGAGCGAAGGGCTCGTTAGCGCCCGAAGTCGAAAGATCTCGTCGGAATTATCCGTAAGTACCTTAACAAGATCCTTCGACTGCGGGCTAAAGCCCTACGCTCAGGATGACTTGCAAGCATAGCGCTACGCTTACGTGCTTGCTCAGAAATGACCTGCAAAAATATTAAAAGGCTCCGCTTGGTGTGTAAAATCTCTCTTATTGCATATAATATGTATGAGTAAAAAAGTTTCTTAATTTTTAAAGATTATTTTTTTTAAGAAAATTGCACTCACGTATTGACATTTTAAAATTTATCATATATAATATAGTTGTAAGGGGTAACAAACTGTATCATTGCCGATTAAGGAGTTGCAAAATACTCTATCGATAGCAGAAATATAAAAGATGATTAATGCGTAAGCATTTCTCATAAATGTTTAGGCGTTTCGTTGCCTATCATAAAGGCGAAAATAAGAAGCTTGGGTGTTTCGCTACCCACCATAAAGGCGAATTTTAATAGCAACAAGGGGTGGTGGATTATCACCTCTTTTTGTATACGCAAAGGACTCTATGCAAGCGATAACGGAAGAATTGAATTTTTATAAAGCCGATAGGCAATACGTACTTTATTGTTTGTAAACAAAAATTGTTTAAATGGCATAAAATACTTGTCAGATTTTTTCAAATATGATATAATATTAAAACAATAAAAAAGTTTAATTTTTAAAACAAACGCGTTTTAAAATTAGTGTTTTAAGTATACTATAAGAAGGAACGGCGATTTTTTCGCGATTATTATGACTATACGAACGAAAATCACAATATTATCATTTGCGACTATTGGTTTTTTGTTTTCTATATTAGAACCTTCTGAAAGGCTTTTTATTTCGCTTATTCCTGCTGCTATTTCTTCGTATTATTGGGTATTCGAAAATAAAAATGCTAATTCGTTAAAGCAAAAATTAGTGCAGAGTGTTTCGTTCGGTGTTGTTACCGCATATTTGTTGATCTTAACCGTTTTAAGTTTCGGAACAATTATCGTTGTTGACTCTTTAGGTTTGTATAGTGTAGTTGTGCGTGAAAACATATTCTTTTTTGGCGGAAAGTCTTATCCATATAGCTTTTTTGCAATATTTTTGCTTTCGTTTTATGTGATTCTATCGATATTCGATTTTGTTAACGATATTTTGTCTGCAAAAATCGCATTTAAAGAATGTGACAAATCTTTTTATGAAAAAATACAATAAGTTAGGAGGTTTATTATGATATTAGCATTAATTATAATTGGCGTTTTAATGATTGCCGTAATGGTATTTGCTTTGGTTAAAACTTATAAAGGTACTAATAATGTTAACCCTTCCGAGCAGTTTGTGGTTTTAAACAATAAAAACATATTTGGTGTTAACAATACAGGCACTTCTATGGATAGCAGATCGGTTTACGTCGTTTCCGATGAAGCTCTCGGTTTATAATTATTTATGCTTAAATCGAAATTTGACGAATTTTGGGCTGCTTCTGTATCGAAATGGACTAGCGGTTCATTTATATACAATAAAAAGTCATATATAATAAGTGATTGTTGTAAAATAAAAAAAGATGCAAACAATATCGTTTTCGAAAAATATAACAAAATAAAAAAAGCTGTTAAAGATTGCTATTTTAACGATAATTCAAGCAATTGCCATTTAAGCAGATATAAGCGAGCGGCTTGTTTGATTTATGCAATTTTATTGGCTGACCCTTTGATTTGCAGAAGAGAATACTTATGCGAAGGCGTTAAAAGCGATATACTTTTTTTAAAACAACGCTTGGCTTTTAGTTTGGGTATAAATTCCATTTTACAAGACTATCCTCAATCTTCTGTGCAAGATTATATCGATAAAAACGGTAAATTGTTCGATTTTTCTTCAATTGCACCCGAATGTGAGCAAAGCGATGATTTTTTATTAAGCATTTATAAGGATTTGTTCTTTTCGGAAATCTTTAAGAATTATAACGTTTTGAATATGGCAAATATGTTATGGCTTTTAACTCAGAAGGCTTCCGGCTTAGGTTCTATCGGGCCGCTTGAGTAACAATAATTCGTATAATATATAAAGATTTTAAAGATTGGTAGCGACTTTTTAGTCGCTATCTTTTTTTGCAAGTTTCCGATTGCCTTTTTCTCTCTCGTTTGCATTGCTTGTGCATTATTACACGTCATCCCGAGCAATCCATAAAAAAGCCTTCCCCCGCGCAGAAGCGGTTTGATAACGAGAAGAGTAACTGCGCAATTGGGTGGAAGGTGGCTGCGGACGCAGCCGGATGAGGGGTAAAACGAAAGAGTAGAGAGAAGAGCCCCCCTCATCAGTCGGCTATCGCCGACAGCTTCCCCCCAAGGGGAAGCCTTAGATTTTTACACCGACGCTACTCAGAATGACTTGTAAACTTGGCGTCGTATATAAAAATAATTAAAAAATACGCAAAATATTGACTTTTTTGTTCTAAAAGAGTATAATGCAATCAGAAACTCGCAAAAGAATTCAGTCAAGTTCTGCGGGGCGGAATATGCAAAAATGAAAAACAAAAAATTAGAAAAAATTGCTATAATATCGGGCGGGGTGTTTTCGCCTCTTCGCGGAATCGAAGAAGCCGATTTTATTATCGCGTGCGATAAGGGGCTTAAATACGCTCTCGATAGTAAAGTGCAAGTCGATTTGTTCGTCGGCGACCGCGATTCGCTTGATATCGCCGTGCCGAACGGCATAAATACCTTAGACCTTCCCGTCGAAAAAGACGACACCGATATGATGGCTGCAACTCGTTTTGCCATTAGTCTTTCTCCTTTGCAAATCACATTTTATTGCGCGTGCGGCGGCAGATACGACCATTTTTTAGGCAATCTGCAAGCTGCCGCCTTTGCCGCTAAAAACGTGGCGAATGTCGCGATAATCGACCTAAACGGCGACTTTTTTATTTTCTCGAGCGGAGTTCACTCCTTTAAAAAATGCGATAATCGCTATTTTTCGGTTTTGTCGCTTTCGGATAAATGCGAGGGCGTTTGTATAAGCGGAGCTAAATATCCGTTGCAAAACGCAACGATTAAAAACGACTTTCCGATCGGCATAAGCAACGAATGGCTAGGCGATGACAAAAGCGAAATAACCGTTTCGCTAAAAAGCGGGGTTTTGGCGGTTATAACTAGCAAAAACTAGAATAAATTAAAATCGATAAAACAAAAACGCGCCGAGTTTTCGCGATTGCGAAAGCTCGGCGCGTTAATTATGCGTTTTGCTTATTCTTTTGTGTTTTCAACGAGGTTTAAAACAAACTGCGCGACAAGAGTCGCCGTTTTATCCGACACGTTTTGTTTTTGCGCCTCTATCATCTCGGCTGAAGCTGTTTCGGAATTTAAAAGTTTTAAGCCTTCTTCAGCCATGCTTTGAGGCGAATTTGCACTCACCGCCATTTTTTTGCTTATAAAAAAGCTTTTATTCGCGGTTTCGCACCCCGGAATGGGATAAGTAATAACGAGTGGCGTTCGGCTTGCCGCCGTTTCGGTTAGCGTAAGTCCGCCGGGTTTTGTGTAAATAACGTCTGCGGCTTTCATAAAAAGCGCCATTTTGTCGGTCGCTCCTAAAACTATAAAACGTTCGTCGCCCGAAACTTTTTTATTGATTTTATATTTCAGCGAGCGATTATTGCCGCAAATTACTACTATTTGAATTCCTCGGACTTGCTTATTTGCAAAAAACGCCTGCGCAAGCGAGCACAATTTACCCGCTCCCATGCTTCCGCCTATAAGCAAAATCGTCTTTTTGTCGGGGTTAAGATTTAGCTCGGCTATAGCTTCGCTTTTAGTAATCGGTTCGCTTAGTTTCGGAGTGCAAGGAATGCCCAAAGGGTGCAATTTTTCGCGTTTTAGCCCGCCTTTTACGCACGCTTCGATTAAATCGGCGTGCGGGACTATATATTCGTCTACGTCGGTTTCGCAAATGAAAGGAATCACGGTGTAATCTGTCATAACGGCGACGGTCGGCGGAAGGGCAATGCCTTTTCGCTTCATAGCGGTTATCGTCTCCATCGGGTAAAGGTGCGTCATAACGATTGCGTCGTACTTGTTTTCTTGCAGATATGGCGCTAAGTGTTTGACCATTTTTGCGTTCACGTAATAAATCGGCGAGCGCTTTACGCATTTGCCCAAAATTTGCGCTATTTTATATGCGCAACCGAACGCTTGCGGCACGGTTTGTACTGTTTTTACGTAGAGCGAAGCAACTCGCTCCGCCGTTTTTTTGCTTGCTAACGTGAGATAGTCGAAAACGAATGCGAAATGCCCCTCTTTTTCGAGTGCTTCCCTTACGGCGTTAGCCGCGGCGTCGTGCCCGCCGCCCGTTTTGCACGATAAAATAAGAATTCTCATAAAAAACCTTTAGTTATACGCGTTTTTGCGGCATAAAATTGTTTTTTAGCGATTTGTTTATCTTAAAAATTATTGTCTTTATCAACTTTAACTATTTGTTTTTTTTAGCCCCGAACGGAGTAAAACTCACGTCGTAATCCGCTTTTTTTTGAAATATTGCCTTAAGCTCGGGCAAAAGCTTGCCCAAAACTATCGCGGTTAGCGTTGTAAAGACTATCACGATTTGCGGCGGCGTTACAAAAATCAGCAATACGTTGCAGCATAAATACGCCAAAGCCGTTCTTAAAGAGTTGGGATTTACTATAATTATAACCGAAAAGAAAATTAAAAATCCCGCCAAAATCACGGCGCATAAAACATGCGCGGGCGAGCCTAAAAGCACCCCGAAGTTTACCGCTATGCATTTGCCGCCTTTTCTTAGCCCGAAAAAGGGCGAAAAAGCGTGTCCTAAAACCGGCGCTATCAATATCGGAATAAAGAGCGGGCTAGTAGGCTCAAAAATTTTAGAAGCGACAAAAACGGGCGTAAACCCCTTAAAAATATCCAAAGCGAGTGCGAAAATTCCGCACCAAAAACCGCCGTATTTAAAGGCGTTGTAAGTCCCGGGATTTTTGTCGTCGCTAAGCTCGGTTATGTCTACGTGTTTAAACTTTTTTGGAATAAAATACGCAAAAAGCAGCCCGCCCGAAAGGTATCCGACCAAAACGAAAAAAAGATATAAAAGAACGAATTTCAGATTGACGGGCTGTGCGTTTTCGGCTGTTTTTATACGAGATAAGGTTGCCGAAACGATAAAAAATATAGTTTTCATAATGCGCGAATAAGCTTAAAATGTTTTTCTCGAAAGTGCCGATAATCGACCTATAGCCCGACTTTTAATAAAAATCAAATGGCGAATGAGGTTATTTTTTTAAATAAACCATCAAAACGGCGATATCGGCGGGATTGACTCCCGAAATTCTTGCGGCTTGTCCGAGGCTTAAGGGGCGAACGGCGGCAAGTTTTTCTTTCGCTTCCAATCTTAGCCCGCCTATTTTGGAATAATCTATGTCGATAGGCAAAAGCTTTTGTTCGAGCCGTTTTGCTTTTTCGATTTCGCGATCTTGTTTTTCCAGATATCCGGAATATCGAATTTCGGTTTCCACGCTATCCAATAAATCCCACGAAAAATCGCAAAGCAAGCCGAATTCTCGTTGAATTTCTTCGGCGGTTATTCCGCGAGATATAAGTTCGCGTAATTTAAGCCCGCCTTTCGGTTCGCTTCCGCAATGTTTAAGCACTATGTCGCGAATTTTGTCTTCGGGCAAAACGGTGTTTAAAACCTCGTAAAGTTCGCGTTTTTTGTCTACTTTTTCGCAAAAAACCTTATATCTTTCGTCGGATACGAGCCCCGCTTCGCGCCCGAGCTCCGTTAAACGAAAATCTGCGTTATCTTGCCTTAAAAAGATGCGATGTTCCGCGCGCGAGGTCATCATTCGGTAGGGTTCGTTCGTGCCTTTCGTGACCAAATCGTCTATTAAAACGCCGATATAGGCTTGGTCGCGACGCAAAACGAAGGGGGGCAATCCGCGAACGGCGAGCGAGGCGTTTATCCCCGCCATAAGTCCTTGCGCGGCGGCTTCTTCGTAGCCGCTTGTTCCGTTTATTTGCCCGGCGCAATAAAGCCCTTTAATTTTTTTAAATTCCAAGGTGGGCAGCAAATCGAGGCTGTCTATGCAATCGTATTCGATGGCGTAGGCATAGCGCATGATTTCGCAATGCTCTAAGCCCGCGACGGTATGATAAATTTGCTCTTGCACGTCGTGCGGGAGTGACGTAGACATTCCCTGAACGTAAATTTCGTTCGTATCCGCGCCCTCGGGCTCTAAAAATATCTGATGCCGATCTTTATCCTTAAACCTCTCGACCTTCGTTTCGATTGAAGGGCAATATCTAGGTCCGGTTCCAACGACCGTGCCGTTGTACAGCGGCGAGCGGTGAAGATTGGCGCGAATAATATCGTGCGTTTTTTGGTTCGTATAGGTTAAATAGCAAGGCGTTTGAGTTTCGGGCACGCGGTCGGATAAAAACGAGAAGGGATAAACGTGTTTTTCGCCCTCTTGAATTTCGCATTTCGAAAAATCGATCGTGCGCTTGTTTATTCTGGCGGGAGTCCCCGTTTTAAAGCGGCGAACGTTAAACCCGAGGTTTATAAGCGAAGCCGTTAACTTATTTGCGGGAGCAAAGCCCGAGGGACCGCTTTCTTGAATCCATTCGCCCGCCAAAATATGACTGTTTAAATAAACGCCGGTGCAAAGTATGACCGTTTTTGCTTCGAGCGTTCCGCCGAAAGTCGTTTTAACGCCGCTAACGCGTCCGTTTTCGCACAAAATTTCAGCCGCCTCGCACTGTAAAATATGCAAATTCTCGGTATTTTCGAGAGTTTTTTTCATCTGAGTATGATAAACGTTTTTATCCGCTTGCGCTCTCAGAGAATGAACCGCCGCGCCTTTGCCTAAATTGAGCATGCGAATTTGGAGCATGGTTTTATCTATAAGTCTGCCCATTTCGCCGCCTAGCGCGTCGAGTTCGCGTACCAAATGACCTTTGGCGGTGCCGCCTATCGAGGGATTGCACGCCATAAAAGCGATATTGTCTAAATTTAAAGTTAAAAGGGCAGTGTTAAGTCCCGTTCTGGCGCAAGCGAGAGCGGCTTCGCAACCTGCGTGCCCCGCGCCCACGACTACGGCGTCGTAACTGCCTTGAACGTAATCGGTTTGCATATTATTTTTATAAGATTATTTTTTAAGTATGAGATTTTTAAGGTCGCTGACCTCGGTCGCGATGCGCGGGTCCGTCGATATAAGTTCGCTTATTTTATTGCGTGCGTGTATGACGGTGGTATGATCTCTGCCGCCCATTGCCTGACCGATTGTAACTAAGGGCAGACTCATAAGTTCGTTTATGAGGTAAATGCAAATCTGTCTCGGTTCAACGAGTTCTTTGTTTTTCTTTCTGCCTAGCAAGTCCGCTTGAGAGATGTTATAAAAAGAGCAAACCGTGCTTATTATATTGGCGGTTGTCATCGCTTCTTTTTGCTCGCTTGCGGTCGATTGTCTTATCGCTTCTTTTGCGAGACTGATTGAAATCGGTTCTTCGTGCAAAAGCGATGCGAAAATCACTTTATTTAAAAGCCCTTCGAGCGAGCGCACGTCTCCTCCGCTGTTTTCGGCAAGATAGCTTGCAACGTCGATATCGAGAATGTATTTTTTTTCTTCGGCTTTGCGCTGTAAAATCGCGATTTTTGTTTCGAGATCGGGTGGAAGCACTTGCGCCATAAGCCCGCCTTCGAAGCGCGTTTTAAGTCTATCCGAAAGAGTCGCGATATCGCGCGGGTGACAGTCCGACGAAAGAATTATTTGTTTATCTTGACCGTAAAGCTCGTTAAACGTGTGGAAAAATTCTTCTTGAGTGGTTTCTTTTTTAGCCAAAAACTGTACGTCGTCGATGATGAGCACGTCTACGTTGCGATAGCGGCTTCTAAACTCCGAAGTTCCGCTAGCCGAGCCTTTACCTTGACGAATTATCGAGATAAGGTCGTTGGTGAATTTTTCGCAAGTGGCGTAAAGCACGTGAGCTTTCGGATCGTTTTTTAAAATCTGATTGGCAATGGCGTTCATAATGTGCGTTTTGCCAAGCCCGGTTCCGCCGTAAATAAACAGCGGATTATAGCTTTTACCCGGATCGTCCGCTACCGCTTTTGCCGCGGAATACAAAAATTTATTGGAAGAACCTACGACGAACGAATCGAAAGTGTATTTCGGATTGATTTCCATCGAGCTTTCCAAAATGCCGCCCGATTCTTCTTTCTCGTCGCCGAAAATTTTCATATAGTCGTCGTCGCCGTCGCCGACGGTCACCTTGATGGAAGTAACCCCGGTATTAGCCGCGGCAAGCGCTTCGATGATTTTTGTGTGTAGATTGCTTTTGCTGCACACTTCGCGCGCGAAAAGCTCGCTCGGTACGTTTAAAACCAGCTTGCGCCCTATGATATCCGTCGGGCGGATGTTTTCTATAAAAGTGGAATAGCGAAGGTTGCTAACCGTTTTTTTAAGTTCTTCTAAGGCTTTTTTCCATAAAAGCTCGTAATTTTCCATCGGACTCCTCTTCAAATGTAAAAGTGTAGTAAAATAAAATTTGACATATCCGAAATAAAAATGTAAAATGTATATAGCGCGCGTAGCTTTAAAGCGGTTAAAGCGGCTTTCGGGATTCGGCTTTTTAAGCGCGCTTTAAAGACTTCTTCGGTTTCGAATATTTTTTCGGTACCATCTATTATATAAAATTATTTTTTAAAAATCAAGGGGATACAGCCGCTTTTATCGATTTTTGCGTCGCTAAAAAACGGGCGAGCCCTTATTTACCTGCCAATCTATAGCAAATACGTGCGACCGAGTGCGGTAAAAAAGCAAAAGCGGTCGAATATAAAGGACTTCGGGCAAAAAAGTGTATATAAGCGATTTAACTTTGGAAAATTTCAGAAATTACAAAAAGCAAAGCTTTAGCTTTTCGCCCGGAGTGAATATTCTTTACGGCTTAAACGCGCAAGGTAAAACCAACGTAGCCGAAGCCGTGTTTTTCGTTTGCACGGGGTATTCTCCCCGCGTCACGCGTGAAAAGCAGGTCATTTTTATGGGCGAAAGTTTCGCCAGAGTTTCGGCAACAGCCGTAAGCGAAAAGATGGGCAAAATTTCCGCGTCGGTCGAATTCGCGCAAGAGGGCGGAAAGCGCATAGCCTTAAACGGCTTACCGCTTAAGCGCGCGGGCGAGCTTATAGGCAATATAAACGCGGTAATGTTTAATCCGCAAGAGCTAAAACTCGTTCAGCAATCGCCCGAAGACCGCCGTAGATTTTTGGATATTTCGCTTTCGCAGATAAATCGCAGATATTTTTACGAACTTTCTAAATACAAGCAAATACTCGCTCAGCGCAACGCGCTTTTAAAAGAAAAAGACAAGGATTTAGTGTTTGCCACTCTCCCCGTGTGGGACGAGCAGTTTGCCGAATCCGCCGCTGTCGTTATCGAAAGCCGCAACGCGTACGTCGAAGAACTTAAGCCTTTGTGCGCGCGCGCCCATCGCGAGGTTTCGGGCGGAAAAGAACTTTTAGAGGTCGAGGGCGAGTGTAAATTTTTCGGCAAAGCGGAGCAAATAAAGCAAGATTTTAAAGCCGCCTTGGCTGAAAGAACTGAGCGCGACTACGAAGCGGGTTTTACCACAATAGGTCCTCACCGCGACGATTTAAAAATAAAATTGGACGGAATAGATTTAAGGCTTTACGGCTCGCAAGGTCAGCAACGCACGGCGGCACTTTCGCTTAAGCTTGCCGAGGTCGAAATTTTTAAAAAACACTTCGGCGAGGCTCCCGTGCTTATTCTGGACGACGCGTTAAGCGAGCTTGACCGTTCGCGGCGTTCGGCACTTTTGGAGTTTTTAAAAGGAGTGCAAACGCTTATAACTTGTACCGACTCGGACAGCGAGCTTTTAAATTTTGCGGATAAAGTGTTTTTGATAGAGGCGGGCACTGCCAAAATGCAAAACGATATGAATAATAAAAATGAGTAAACAGAACAATCGAAATGAGTGAATCGGACGAAATTTTTAAGCGCGAACGCGCGTTTATAGGCGATGAAGCCTTCGAAAAACTAAAAAAAAGCGCGGTGGCGGTTTTCGGACTGGGAGGCGTGGGCTCTTATGCATGCGAGGCGTTAGCCAGGGCGGGGGTAGGCAAACTTTTGCTCTGCGATAACGACGTAATCGCGCCGCACAACGCTAATCGTCAGCTGTACGCGCTCCGAAATACGGTCGGGCGCAAAAAATGCGAATTAGCCGCCGAGCGCGTAAAACTCATAAATCCCGAAATCGAGGTCGTCGTTTTTTCCGAGCCTTACGAGGCGGCAACGCAAGATCTTTTCGATTTAGAAAACTACGATTATATTGCCGACTGCATAGATACAGTTACTTCTAAAATTTTACTTGCCGAGCGCGCCTATAAAAACTGCTTAAATATAATAAGCTGTATGGGTACGGGTAACAAGCTTGATTGTTCGTTTAAGGTCGCGGATATAAACAAAACTTCGGTTTGTCCGCTTGCGCGGGTTATGCGGCGCGAACTTAAAGCGCGCGGCGTGCCTAAACTTAAAGTGGTTTATTCGGAAGAACAGCCCAAAACTCCTAACTTTTGTTTGGAAGGCGGGGCGCGCGTTCCCGCAAGTATTTCATACGTTCCGCCGGTTGCGGGGCTCGTTTTGGCGGGCGAAATAATTCGCGAGCTTATAGGTTTGTAAAATTCCGCCAAGAAAAAAGAGCTTGAATTTTTTCAACGAATGAAAAAGACATTCGCGCCGAAATAAAAAAAGGTTTATAAAACCAACAAAGAAAAATAAAAAAGCGAGGCTATAAGCCCGTTAACAGAGGTTTCAATATGGAAAAAAGCATAATAGATTTATCGCCTTATCTTCGCGACGGCGAGAAAATTTTGTTTAAAGCGCATGCCGAAAAAAGCAAGTCGATTTATTTAGAAATCGCGTTATGCGCGTTGTTTTGGTTTTTGGGCGTGGCGGGCGATTGTTTCGTGATCGGTTATGCGAACGCCATAAAAACCGCGGGGTTTGCGGACCTTTCATGGTTTTTGCCTGTTTTTGTAATCCTTGTCGCATTGCATCTCGTTCCGCTAGGGACATGGGTTATTTCTATTTCGTCAAAGGCGACTGCAAATTCCGAAAAATGGTTCGTGCTCACGGATAAGCGCGTAATTTGCATATCCGGCGCGGGATACATGACGACTTCTTCCGTATATTTAACGGATGTCTTAAGCGTAAAAGCTTCTAAAAAATACGTTCTCATAGGTTTGTCGCAAGGGCGCTCCTTCAAAGTTTCCGAAATCGGCGAAAAAATCGAGGGCTTTTCGGCGGCGCTAGAAAGGGTGCTCGACGAGCTTTTTGCCGGCAACGTCGATTACGGCGAGAATTTGCCCGATGAGCAAAATCTTTCGGATGGCGATGCGAATTTAGAAGTCGTGGCGGAAAACTCCGATGAAAATTCGGATAATTTAAGCTATAGCGTTGAAAACGAAAACGTTGACGAAAACTCTGAAAATATAGAAAACTCTGAAAATACAGAAAACTCTGAAAACGCAGAAAACTCTGAAAACACAGAAAAAAACACCGATGAAAACTCGGGAAATTCGGGCGATAATGCCGAAAACGTCGAGCAAAACTAAAAAATTCGATAAAAAACCACAATTTTACGGAGAGTAATAAAATGGCAAAAAAGAACAGTAAGATAAAAAAAGATAACGTAGCGGTGGAATCAAGCGCCGAGCAAACGACCGCGCCTACCAGAGTGGAAAAAAGTTTTTATCCCGACGTAAGCTATAACAAAAGCAAACGCATAAAATTTTTCTCGCTTTTCGCACTGCTTTTGATATGCATGGGCATACCCGCCGCGGCGTTTATCACGCTCGGCGAATGGTGGATAGCGATGATTATACTCGTCGTCGTGCTGGTCGTGGCGTGCTTTATTCCGCAAACCTTAAGAAATTATCCCGTAAAAAGCGGAGTTCCTCAGCTCGAGGTTTCGGGCAGAGAAGTAAAAGCTTGCGGAAAAACATTTCACGTGCAAGACATCGAAAGCGCACGCGTTATAATCGAGCTTGCCCCCGTGAGCAAAATCGATTCCGAGAATAAGGCGTTCATTAAAAAATTCGCCTCAAAAATGCCCGAAGACGAATGTTTCGGCACTATCGAGCTAACGTTTAAGCCCTATACCGCGGGCGTTAAAAAGGGAGAATCGATTTTCTGTGTAGTCGAAGATTGTTTGGGCGCGCTTACCGCTCTGGTCGATATCGGTTTAAAGCACTACGCCATAGGTTTTTCGATGAGAAAGCTTTACGAAGCCGCTCAATTTTCTATAACAAAAACCGAAATCAAACAACAAAAACTTACCGACGTTTCGCAAAAGGACCGTTTAAAACAGATATTATAAAAAATCATGAAGTCGCTAAAAGAACTTTTCAGAATGGGCTTAGGTCCGTCGTCCTCGCATACGATGGCTCCCAACTTGGCATGCGAGGCTATTAAAAACCGTTATTTATCGCGCCAAGATTTGCAAAAAATCAGCTATGAGGTCGAGCTTTTCGGCTCGCTCGCCTTTACCGGTAAGGGGCACGGCACGGACGTGGCGATTCGCCGCGCCCTCGGCGAAAAAACCGAGGTAAAATTTAATCGCGTGGCAAAAAAACAGCACCCCAACGTTATGAGCGTGCGGGTGTTTTCAAACGGCAAAAAAATAGCCGAACATGAAGTAATCTCGCTAGGCGGCGGGGCTTTTTCGATAGACGGTAATTGCGGCGGGGGCGAAGAAGTTTACCCGCACGAAAGCTTTGCCGAAATCAAATCTTATTGCGAAAACAAAAAAATGCGCCTTTGCGACTACGTTTTTGAATTCGAGCCCGAAGCAAAAGTTTATCTCGAAAGCGTTTGGGCGCAAATGAAGAACACGGTAAGCGAAGGGCTTATCGGCGAGGGGGGTTTACCCGGCGGACTCGGAACCGAGCGTAAGGCTAAATATCTTTACGATCAAATAAACGTGTTCGAAAGCGCTTCCACTATCGAAAACATGCTCGTTTGCGCTTACGCTTTTGCGGCTGCCGAGCAAAACGCGGCGGGGGGCGTAGTCGTTACCGCGCCCACATGCGGGGCGTGCGGCGTATTGCCTGCATGTCTTATCTACATGCAAAAAAAGTACGGCTACTCGAACGAAAAAGTAATAAACGCGCTTGCTGTCGCGGGAATTATGGGTAATTTAATCAAGCAAAACGCTTCTATTTCGGGGGCGGAGTGCGGTTGTCAGGCAGAAATAGGTAGCGCTTGTTCTATGGCTGCCGCGGCGCTTTGCGAGCTTGAAAATATGTCGCTCGATCAAATAGAATACGCGGCGGAGGTCGCGATGGAGCACCACTTGGGGCTTACTTGCGATCCGATAGGCGGTCTGGTTCAAATACCTTGCATCGAGCGTAACGCCGTTGCCGCAATGCGCGCGATAAACGCTTTAAGCCTTGCTAAGTTTTTAACTTCCACGCGTAAAATATCATTCGACGGAATAGTTGCCACGATGTACGCCACGGGCTTGGATTTGAGCAGGCTTTATAAAGAAACCGGGCGCGGGGGGCTTGCCAAAACTTATAAGGGTGCGCTCAAATAAGTGGGGCTATAAGCCCGTTATCGGCACTTTCGATTGTTTTTTTTGCGCCTAAACAGGCATAAAATATTCATAAAAAATTATCGTTTAATAAGGACGAAGTAAAAAAATGTTTGGTCTTTTGGCTAAAAAATTCATAAAGAATCATGACGATTATTCTAACCCCGAAGTACGCGAAAAATACGGAATGCTTTCGGGTATCGTCGGCGTGGTTTTAAACGTTTTGCTGTTCGCGGCAAAGCTGGTCGTCGGGCTCTTCAGCGGCGCGGTTTCGATAATAGCCGACGCGCTCAACAACCTTACGGACGCGGGTTCGTCGATAATAACGTTTATCGGTTTTAAACTCGCCTCAAAGCCTACCGACCGCGAGCACCCCTTCGGACATGGCAGAATGGAATACATAACCGGGCTTATTGTTTCGATGATTATTTTGCTCGTCGGAATAGAACTCGTAAAAAGCTCGGCAGAAAAGCTTTTCGCCGCGTCGGACGTGCGTTTTTCGTATGCGCTTTTAATAGTTTTAGGCTGTTCGATTTTGGTCAAGCTTTATATGTTCGTTTACAATTCGTCCGTTGCTAAAAAAATAGATTCCGCGGCAATGCGTGCAACCGCGCTCGATTCCGTTTCGGATTGCTTTGCCACTCTCGCGGCGCTTTTAAGCGTGCTTTTAAACGAGTTTTTCGAATTAAAAACGGATGGCATAGCGGGGCTTATCGTAGCCGCGTTCATTATCGTCACGGGAATAAAATCCGCAAAAGAAACCATAGGCTTGTTGGTCGGCGACGCGCCCGATCCTTCATACGTTCGCGAAATCGAAAAAACCGTGCTCGATTGCGGCGGAGTACTTTCCATTCACGATTTAATGGTGCATAATTACGGACCGGGGCGGCAGATAATTTCGCTTCACGCCGAAGTGAGTGCCGACGAAGACATACTTTCCGCGCATGACAATATAGATAATATCGAGCGGCTTTTAGAGCAAAAGTTTAAGTGCATTGCGGTAATTCACTTGGACCCGGTCGTCGCGGACGAACGCACGCACGAACAAAGAGCAATCGTTGAAAAAATAGTTAAAGAAATATCTTCCGAGTTTTCTATTCACGATTTTCGAATGGTCGAAGGTCCTACCCATACAAATTTGATTTTCGACGTGGTCGTGCCCTCGGAATATAGCGGAGATTTTTCAGCATTACGCGAAAAAATAGGCGAAAAAGTGAAAGATTTAAACAAAAACTATAACGCCGTTTGTAAAATAGAAAAAGCGTTTGCTTACGACAAATAGTCCGAGACGGGCGGGATAAAAAATTAAAAACAACGAGTTTAAAAAGATTAAAAATAGGGCTATAGGTCGATTAACGGCACTTTCGGCTCTTAAATGCATGTTATGGAAAGAAACTTCGATTTACAAAAATACGATAAAAAAGCGGCTTTAAATTATAGGTGGCTCGGCGAATTTAGCGTTGGAAGCATTAGCGAAAACTGCGCGGCGTTATACGGCGAAGTCTGTCATTTTTCATATAGCGGGCGCTTGCCCGAAAACGCCGAAAAAATATACGGTGCGATAGCCGAGCAAATAAGCGGCGACTGCATTTCGATTTCGATGCGCGAACTTTGCGAGGCGGCGTCTGCTTTAACGGAATATTCGGTGTGCGCTCAAAACGAAAACGCGTCGGCTATAGCTTCGCGCGCGCTGAGTTTTGTTCGAGCAAAGATGAATGGTTGTTCGATTGAAGATAAGTTTTTTGCAGTCGAAGCTTCGGCTTTGCATTACGCCGCTACTAGAAGCGTCGTCGCTAAAGAAATTTTCGATTGTTTGCTAAAGGAATTCGATTTTTCGAGCGACGCGGCAAGTTTAAGCTCGTTGATTTTTCAAAAGAACGGAGAAAAATCTTTTTCGGTCGAGGCTTTTTTAAGGTTTGCCCGAGGCGTGCTTAATTATGCCGTTTATTCGGGCGAGCAATCTATGCAAAACCGCGCGGAAGAAATGCTCGATTGTTGTTTAAGCGGCGGTTTAACCTTAAATTATTGCGCAAAAAACGATTTTTTTAACGCAACGTATACCGATTGCTGTTCGACTGCGATTATTTTTTCGCTCGCGGTTAAATTTTATAAGCTTTTAGGAAATCAAAAATATTTGCATTTCGCGCGCAGAATTTGGTATAACGGATTGCAATTTTGTCAGCGTAACGAGGGTTTCGCCGGCTTCGATTTTGCGGTTTTAGAGAAAAAAGACCGCTTAAGCGTCGTAACATACGCGGACGTTCGCGCTAGCGGTTATTACGCCGAAGCGCTAGCCGTTTATTGCAAAAACAAACAGCTTTTCTCCGATTCGGGCGAAGGGGTTTTTCGCGACGACTTAGGCAGAATTTTTATGGGCGATAAGCTTTTCGCTCGCGAAGAAAGCGGATTTTTCGGCAAAGATTTAATAGAAATCCCCACGATGACCGCTTTTGAAAAAGATGTTGCCTTGCAGCTTTCTTTTAATTTATTTCCTTAGAATACGTGAGAATATGCGCGCGCTTTCGCGAATATAAATAAAAAGAGAGAGCGTGCGTTTTTATGTTTATCGATTTGCATAGCGATTTATTCACCTCGGAAAAGTCGGACGAGCAGATAAAAATACTTGTAAAAAAAGCGAAAAAACAAAAAGCTCGCGTCATTTACGCCGTTTATAACGACGGTAAAAATAGCTTGGATTTTTTAGCCGAGAAGGCGGAATTTATTAAAAAAATTACGGGCGAAAGATGTGCTCTCGAAAACGCGTGTTATATAAGCGAAGGTGCCGATAATCGACCTATAGGCGCTCTTTTTGAAACTATTTTCGCCGTAAAACCGCTCTGCGCGTCGCTTTGTTGGAACAACGAAAACGCTTTTGCGTGCGGGTGTTCGAGCGAGGGCGGAATTAAAAAACTCGGTAAGGACTGTGTTCGTTTTTTTAACGAAGCAAAAATTCCGCTCGATTTGTCGCATATAAACGAGCGCGGATTTTACGAGGGCGTGGAACTTTCGGATAAGCCGCTTTGCACGCACTCGGCGCTTTACGGTGTTTTTTCTCACCGTCGCAATTTAAAAAACGAGCAAATTAAGGTTTTGCTCGAAAAGGGCGGAATTTTCGGGCTTATCGGCGTTAAACATTTTTTGTGCTCGAAAAATCAAAACGCGCAAGAGGCTTTTTTTAGGCACATAAACGAATATTTGCAAAATTTCGGAACGCGCGGGTTGTGTTTGGGCACCGATTTTTTCGGAAGCGACGCGCCGTTGATAAACGACGGCGATTATAGCGCGTTTTTGCGCCTGCTCGACGGGCTTAAAAAACTCGGACTTAAAAAAGAGGACGTTTCGCGCGTGCTTTATAAAAACGCCGCCGAGTTTTTCGGATTTTAAGTTTTAAACGGCGCAAAAAACTCTCGTTATGTGAAAACAGTGTGAATTTTACTTTAAAAACCCCCTATTTTAATCAAAAGTTTTTTAGCGCGTTTGACAAAGCCGCCCGTAAATTATATAATGATTATGCATAGGTCGAGCTTTCGCTACTACTCGGCGCGCGAAAAGACGTCGGATTGAGAGCGCTGCTCGAACAAAAAGCAAGGAGCAAATTATGAATTACAAAATCGCGTACGATAATTGGGTTTCCGAAAAGACCTTAAACGCCGAAGCGCTTAAGGAACTCAACTCTATTGCCGACAACGAGCAAGAAAAAGAATATCGTTTCGGCGCGGAACTGGAGTTCGGCACCGCGGGAATGCGCGGAATTATGGGCTACGGCACGAACATGATGAACGTTTACACCGTTCGCCGCGCGACAAAAGGGCTTGCGGATTACATTCGCTCGCTCGGTAAAACCGCACTTATGCGCGGGGTAGTGATTTCTTACGATACGCGCAACAACTCAAAAAATTTCGCTTTAGCCACGGCTGGCGTGCTTTTGAAAGAGGGCGTACAGGTGTATATGTATTCCGAACCGCGCCCCGTTCCGATGCTCAGCTATGCCGTTCGTAAACTTAAAACAATTGCCGGCATAATGATAACCGCAAGCCATAACCCTAAGGAATACAACGGCTATAAGGTTTACGGCGAAGACGGCGCTCAAATGTCGCCTGAAGCTACTGCCGTCGTGGTCGAAAACATTAAAAAAGTAACCGATTATTTTTCGGTAGAAACGCTCGACGTAACCTCCGCCTCGCAGATGCGCAACCTTATTTATATAAGCAAGCGATTCGAGCGCGGATATTACAAGGCTGTCATTAAACAAGGACTTTCCAAAAAGGAAGTTAAAAAAGAGGGTAAGCGCGTAAAAATCGTTTACACTCCGATTAACGGAAGCGGATTCGTTCCCGTAACCAAGGTTTTAAACAAAATGGGCATAGACGTAACCGTCGTAAACGAGCAGACGGATTACGACGGAAACTTTCCTACGGTCGAAGTTCCGAATCCCGAAAACAAGGCTGCGTTGAAAATGGCGATAGAGCTTGCCGATAAAATAGGCGCCGACGTAGTTTTCGGCACCGATCCCGATTGCGACCGTTTGGGCGTAGCCGTTCGCAACGACGCGGGCGAATTCGTCGGTCTTACCGGTAATCAGGTAGGCGCGTTGCTTTTAGAGTACGTTTTAACTCGTTTAAAGGCGCAGAAAAAATTGCCCGCTAACGCCGTTGCGATAAAGAGCTTCGTTTCGACTAATCTTGCCAAAGCTATTTGCGAAAGCTACGGAGTCGAACTCGTCGAAACGCCCGTCGGTTTCAAATTTATAGGCGAAAAAATAAAAGAATACGAGGCGTTAAAAAGCAAAACTTTCGTTTTCGGATTCGAAGAATCTTGCGGGTATTTGCGCGGAACGCATGCGCGCGATAAAGACGCAGTCGTGGCGAGCATGCTTTTTGCCGAACTCGTTTGTTACCTCGCGTTTAAAGGTAAGTCGGTTTATTCGATGCTTTGCGATATTTACGATCGTTTGGGCTACGTTTTCGATAAGACGGTAAGCGTTGCTTATAGCGGACTTCACGCTATGGACGAGATGAATGCCGTAGTCGAAAAACTGCGCTCCGAAAAGCTCGCGCGTATCAATATATATAATATAAACGCCACGCGCGATTATTTGAGCGGCGAAAAAACTTATGCCGACGGCTCCGTCGAAAAGCTCGAATATTCCGGAATTAACTGTTTGTATTACGAGCTCGAAAGCGGCGGATTCGTTTGTTTGCGCCCGAGCGGTACCGAACCTAAACTTAAAATTTATTATTCCGTCAATGCTAAAAACGAAGAAGCGAGCAAAAAGATATTCGAAAACATTTCAACCGATTTCGAAAAGCTTTTAACCGAGTAATTTTTTAGCGGCTCGATTTTAATCGAGGTAATTTGCGTTTTATATTCGCTAAAAAGTCCGAGAACGTGATTTTTTAAGAATTGGGATTTACGAAAAAAACAAAAAATCGGCGAATTTGCAAGTTGCGGTTCGCCTTTTTTATGCCGATTTTACGGTTCGGCAATATTTTATGCACGCAAAATTCGGCATTTTTCGCCGAAAAAACGCGAATGATAAAAAAAAATTAAAAAAAAGTAAAAAAGCTTGAAAAATTGCTTGACTTAAAAATCGCAAAGTGATATTATAGGTAAGCTGTCGCAAAGATAGCGTCGCAACTTTCGTTGCGGGGTGACGAAGATTGACAACTGCATAAGAGCTTGATTGGCGTAACGGAAGTTATGTTGA
>CAYVKZ010000023.1:18515-25546 GCA_964452295.1 uncultured Acidiphilium sp. | reverse complement strand
TTTTTTTTCCCCCCCCCCCCCCCCCCATTTTTGTCAAGTATTTTAATACCGTTTTCTTAAAATAATTAAAACTTTTTTATTTTTGTGCACATTGTGCACATTTTCCGAGCGAGATCCCTCGCCTCACTGCGTTCGCTCGGGATGACATGTTAAAAAATGTTGCTCGGGATGACCGTAAACAACCCTTCAGTCGGCTCTGCCGACAGCTTCCCTTACACAGGGAAGCCAACGCTCGCTCAAGATGACGGACAAATAATAATAAAAACCCGCCGAAAGTATCGATAATCGACCTATAGGCGGGTTTTTGTTGTTTTTTATTTCGTTTAAAATTTGCGTTCGCAATCGTTTTTTAAATTTTAGTTTTCGGTTTTAAAAATGATTTTTTCAACGCCGAACGGGACGAAATTATATTCGTGAGTAAAAGCTTCGGGCGTTTTGCCGTTCCAATCTCCGCGAAAATCGAAATGATACGGTCCCACGCCAAGCGGTTCGGGTATGGGAGCGAAATGGTGCGGGCCGAGCAAATTGCGAAGGCTGGATTTCAATTCGACGGCAACGTCGTTTTCCCCCGCGCAAAGAAGCGAAGATATATCGCCCTCGTCGTCGAGAACGATAGACGTTTTTTTATCGCCGACGGTTACGCTCGCCGCCATAAACCGCCCTAAAAGCTTAAGACGCGCCGCGCCCTTTCCGCTATAGCTAAGCTTGCCTTTAAGCGTTAGTTTGCCTTTAAAGAAAGGATATCCGCATTTAAAAAGCTCGCTCGTTAACGGCGGAAGATTTTTGCGCGCGTTAATTTCGAATTTTTCGCCGAGCACGAAGTCGCCTTTAAGATAAACAGGCTCGACGGAAGTATCGTGATATAAGCAGTTTTTAACGCTTTCGGTCGCCATCGGATCGAACAAAGCGAAATGCACTCCGTCATGCTGCCAAAAATCGAAAGAATAAATCAGCTCGTTTACGCCTTTTTTTAGGCATTTGGTTATATCTCTCTGCACGAAGTTTACGTCGAACGGGCTTTGCTCGAGGTCTAAAGCCTTGCAGTTAAGCCAAATTTTATTGAATTTTGCGCGCTCTAAAACAAGAGAGAGCGGCACTAAATCGTTAACGAAAAACGTTTGCTTAACGCGCAAAAGACCTTTATAATCGTCGCGCAAAAGTTCTTCAAACGCCTGAGTTGTCGGTTTTAATTCGCCGTATTTGCAGTTTCCGCGGGCAACGCGAACGTAATCCAGCGTTAAAAAGTTTTCGCTTATGTCGGCGACATAAAAATCTTGCGAAACGTCGGTTTCGATAAGCTCTTTTTTATGTAAAACAGCGGGATTATCCGAGTTTTTTGCCTGCGATTTTATTAAAATAACGCTTTCTAAGGCGCCTAAAGTAACGTTGTCACCGTTAAATTCGGTTTCTGTTAAAGTTGAAATGTCAAACGCTCTAAAGCCCTCATTCTCGAAAGAAAAGCTCGAACTTTGAGTGCGCGAAAGGTTTTTAATAAACACGAACTCGTCCGTTTCGTTAAAACGCGCGGTTAAAACGCAGTTGCCCTCGTTGCATAAAAATTTATATTTGCTATCCGCAACGCTTTCGTTTAAACTGTAATTCGAGCGCAACTCCTCGCGAACGCAAGAAGTTTTTTCCCCGTCTAAATAGCCGATATCGCCCAACAAGCAAAGTTTGCCTTTGAAATTTTTTAAAAGCTCGAAAGTGGTTTTTGCCAACGTTTTCATTTTAGGCACGATGATTTTATCGTAACGCATTTTGCCCACGCGCAAAAATTTACCCTCTATAAAGCCGTGCTCGCTTAATATTTTTTCGTCGATGAGCTGAAAAGTAACGCCGCGGCGGCGCAAAGCCGAAAGCAATTTATTAAATTCGCTTTCGATTTCGGCAACGCTTTCGCCGTCTTCCGCGCGCACGTAATCGAGCCAAACGCCGCGAACGGGATGAATAACGGCAACGTCGCAATAATCCTCGGTTTCGCCGACTAAAAGCCCGAGCCGCGCAAAATAATCGTTAAATTCACCGAATTCTTCGAACCAATTCGCCTGGGGCGAAAAAACGGGCGGATAATCGATTTTTCCGTGCCCCGCAATCGAGTAAGGATAAAGATGTTGACATGTTAAGTTAACGCCGTTAAAATATTGATATTCGGCAACGCTTTTAAGCTCTTTGGGCGTAACGTCGTAACCCGAACATGCAAACGTTTCGGTTAAAATTTGTTTTTTGCCGAGCTGAGCGGCAACACTCGCGACCTGTCTGGGCGAAAGTTCGTTTCCGCACTCTCTGCCAAGCCAGTCGATGGCGGGGATATGCTCGAATTCGTAGCTCGGCATAACCGCCGCGCCGCCGTACATTTGCCCGTATAAGCAGCTTTCTTCGATAGAGTGCCCCGTAAGTTTACAACCGTGATTTTCGCACCAATCGTAAATTTTTTTATAAAAATTGTTAACGTAAAGCTCGCTTAACGCCCCGTAATATTTTTGCCTGAACGCGTAACCGCCCTCGTCTCGATAAAACAGCCAAATAAGTCCGTCGCGAACGTCTTCGCCGTTTTTTGCAAATATTTCTTCGAGCATCGGCGAATAAGGCGTTGCCCAGCGATAATATTGCGGCTCGTCAGTAAAAAACCCGGCGAGTTCTTTGCCGAAGCTTTGCGAAAAACGCTCGTAATATTTTTCGTGCGTTTCGCGTATGAACGCTTCCGTAACGGCGGGATTTAAAATATCGGTGTTAGAAGGGCTTACGCGCAAATAAACGTTATAATATTCGCGCTCTTTTCCTTTACCGCGAGTAGCCATAACGCGCGTATATCCGTCCTCCGTTTTAATAAACGAAGCGAACGCATTTTTATCGAATTCGCCTTTTTCGAGCTCTAAAAACCTTGCGCGAAAATCGAAGTTTTCTAAAAGTTTACCCCCTACGAAGCCGCTCGGCCAACCGTTTTCGTCGTAAATCCAAGCGGACATACCTAAACTTTTGGCTTTTTCGAGGCAAGATTTAACGCAATCGAACCATTCGTAGCCGAGATATTCGGTTTTAAGCCCCGTGCGAGCGTGGATTATAAACCCGCCCATGCCAGCGCGTTTCATATCCTCTATTTGGCGACAAATCTCTTTTTTGTTTAACTTTTCGTTCCAAGACCAAAACGGAATGCTTCTGTATTCTTTTAAATCTCCGCAGAGCTTTCTTTTTAAATTTTCGTTCATATATACCTCTTAATCGCGCCGCAAACGGCGGAGCGAACGATAATAAAATCGACCGTCTTTTATTTTACATCAACTGCAAAAAAAAGTCTACTCTTTTTAAAAAAATCGCAAAAATTCTCGATTATAATTGAAAAGGCCGCTTAAAAAGCGACCTTATTCGGGTGACGAAACCCGCCTCAGCCTATAGGCAGAGGTTGCGTTTCGTTATCGGATTTAATTTTAAAACATGCCGTGTATTCGGCGTTTTGTTTTACGGGCGAAAGAGCGGGCGTCCAACCCGAAAATTCATATTCGACGCCGCCTTCTGCGTTTCGTTCGGGAACGCCGTTCGCATCCGGAATTTCGCCGTAAGCAAAATCGATTTCCGCCCAAACGCTTCCGTCGTAATTAAAAAACGTTACTTTGTAGCGTTTAAGGCTTTTTTGCTCGGTTAAAACGTAATCGCGCAGTTCGAATTCTTCGGGCAAATCGTCTTTCCAGCTATATTCGTATTTTTCGGTGCTCGGCGTTAAATAATTTTGCAAAACGAAAGAAAAAACCTCGCCGAAATTATCCGCCGTAAAAGCTATGCGATTATCCGAAACGCTTCCGTCCGCGCGAACTATCGTAATATAATAAGTTTCGCCCTCTTCTCCGCTCGACTCGCTCGAGAAATCGCTTGAAGAATCGCTCGAATTGCTTGAAGAATTCGAAGAATCGCCCGAAAAGTCGCCCGAATCGCTCGAAATATCGCCGGAATCGCTCGAAAAACTCGAAAAATAACCGCTATTTTCGTTATCGCTTAAATCCGAAGAATTTGCGTTAGAGCAAGCGGCGAAGCCCGCGCAAAAAAGCACGAGCGTCGCCGCCGCCGTCGCGGCAAAAATTTTAAAATTTTTCATAAAGCGAGAGCTTAGCCCCACCACTCGCCGTCTACCTCGATAGGTTTGTTTTTATCTACCTCATCGGGATTGCTATCGCAAATAACGTCGTTTTCGATTTTTACGATGTCGACTTCGGGCGTGCGATAATCTTTTAAAAATTCTTTCATTTTATTTAACCTCCTTAACCCCTTGTGGTCCAGGCAGCCGCGGCGTCGTTATTGACGTCGGTTATGCCTTCGAAATTAGTTTTAATATTGGTTAATCCGTCTACGCAAATAACGTAAGTGTATTCTAAAGCGGTTTGTTCTTTAAAGTCGGCAACGATTCCGCAAGACGAATAGCAATAAGCGTTGTCGTAGCAGTTAGAGCCGTCGCCCGTGTTGTCTTCGGATTCTAAAGAACTCGAAGCCTTGCCGCCACCCATCGACGCGCTGTAATAAACGGTGGTATTTTTACCCGCGGGCATATAGAAACCTACGCCGAAATCTTCGCCGTTAAGCCAAGCGTGCCACTTCATCGTCGCGTCGTTTTGAATAGCGTAGTGATAGCTGCCGCCGTTAGAACCAGCCGTCGTTGCTACGGCAGTGGTCATATCGCCAAACTTGCTGTCTTTAATGGTGCCGTAAGAAGAAGTTTCGGCATAGAAAGTTCCGAGCGACGAAGCCACGTAAATAGCGGGGGCTTCTTGCCCGATGGCGCCGTTTAAGTTTTCGTAAATACTTTCGAAGCCTTTCCAATCGATAAAGCGGTTATCGACGTAAATCATGCCGTTTTTAAAGTAATAAACGTTTTCCATATAAGACCAAGAAAGCACGTTTTCATACTCGTCCGGGGTGCCCCATTCCAATGCGCGCGTTTTGATATAAACTTTAACTATGTCGCCGTTTGCGTTTTTAGTTAAAGTATAATCGACGATTTGGCTTTGGAAGTTCTCGACGCCGCCAGCCTGAACGGGATTGTATTGCATAACTGAGCCGCTTTGTTGCCAGTTGCGAACGCCGAAAGATTGAATGCTGTCCGTCGAAGCGTTGTAATAATTTACGGATTCGTTTTCTTTAGCGACGCCTGCATAATAAGATTGTTGAATTTCTCTGCCGGTATCGTGAATGTTAACGAGGTTAACGCCCGAGCTTTTTACGAGCTTATAGCCGTTAGTACCGTAGCTCGAATTATAATAAGGGCTCTTGGTGGGGTCGGTTCCGATATAACGCTTGGCGCCGGTATATGCGCCGTACCAAGTTTTTTTGGTGTAAATTTCGTATTCGTTGACGGTGCTGTTAGAAAGATAGGTAATCGAGCCGCCGAGGTCTAAATCCCAACCGACGGTAACGTTGCCCTCGCTCATATAAATAACGTGATCGGAATCGGCTTCGGCAAACAACATTTTGTTCGAATGCCCTATCGAGGCGAGAGTGAAATACCCGTCTTTTCCGTCCGCAGAAACGTTATTGAACTGCACCTTAACGATAATTTTATCCGAATTTTTAATTGCGGAAGCGATTGCGCCGTTGCGATAAACGTCTAAGAACATCGAAAATTCTTTTTCGTCTGCCTCTACGTAAAATGCTTCGGAATAAATCGTATTGCTGCCTACCGCTTTATAATAAATAGTTCCTACCACGGGGACGTGGGTTTGCGAATCGGCGGTGTTAAAAGTCATCGTGATATAGTTATCCGTGCCTATTGCGAGGTTTAATTCGCCGTTTTCGCCTACGGAATTGATTTTACGATACGCCGCCGCGGTGGGCGCGGAGTATGAAGAATTATCGTATACCAAAACGGATTCGGTATTATAGAAATAGTTTTTGGCGGCAACCGCATAGCAATAAAGCGATTTTGCGAGTTCGCCCGATTTTCCGTCCGAATGTTTAGAATAAATAAACGAGTTAACGCTGTAAGAAAGCGTTTCTATAAGCGAATAGGTATCGGGATTAGCTTCGATATCGTCGGTTTTATCCGCAACGTCTAAGCCGAACAATTGAGCGGTATAAACTTCGCCGAAGCACAAGGGGCTTATATCGTAAACGTAAACGCTGTAAATGTTTCCGTCCGCCTCGGATTTATATAAAACGGCGCTTTCGGTATAATCCGTCCCGTTGATATAAATTTTAGCCGAGTTGCCGTTTTTAACGTAATAACGGAAGTAAATCGCGTTGGCGTTATCGAATCTTACGCCCGTCGCGCGGAAACGATAAAGCTCCGTTTTTGCGCCTTCTTCGGTCGTTTTAGATAAAGCGTTGTCTACGTCGGCAGAGTTGAAAATTACGTCGGAGCTGACCGAAGCGCCGTTTTTATCGACGTCTGCGGGATCGCTTTTGCTATCGTCTATACCGAGGTATCTTTGAGCGGCTCCGCCGTAAGCTAAAATGCTTTTGCAAAGCGAAACGAGTTGCTCGTCTGAATTTTCGTCCGCTAAAACGTTTACGCAATAATCCCAAACGCTATAGGTTACCGAATCTGCTACGTTGCCATCGATAAGCAATTTAACCGTAATGGGTTTGCGAATATTTTGCGGAACGACGCCCGTATAAGTGAGCTTGTAAAGGTCGCCGTTAACGGTAACGTTATCGCTTGTTTTATCGTAAGATTTAGTTTCGCCGTCTACGGTGGCGGTAAAGCTTACGCCCGTTAAGTTAGCGTCCGATACGGTGGCATAAAAGTTAATGTCTAAGTTTATGCCTACGTTTATAGAAGACTTTTTAAAGCTACCGGTTTTTTCGTATATTTTATATACGCTGCCGCCGTTTGCCGCATATAATATTACTTCCTCGGTCGTGGTATAGTACGAATCTTCGCCGCTAAACGCGTCGTTCGCGGGAACTACGGTGCCGGCTTGAACCTTTATCCACTTGTAACCGTTTGTTCCGAAATCCTTGCTTACGTTAACGTTTAATTGTCCGCCCGTGTAATACGTTCTCGTATAGTTCTCGCTTCCGACACCCGCGTTGCATTTTGCAACCCA
>CAYVKZ010000023.1:0-18415 GCA_964452295.1 uncultured Acidiphilium sp. | reverse complement strand
ATTTTGCAACCCATGTTTCACCGTCTACCGAAAACCATACGTGATCGCCTACGTTAACTTTTCCGTTGTTAAAGTCGGTAGGATCGCCGGTGTTATCGTAGCTTATCGCGTTGCCGTCTGCGTCTTGCATTTTCAACGTTAACCATCCGTCGCCGTAGATAGCTTCGGTTACGCTTACGTTGGCGGTGGTTAAAGCCCGAGCTTGCTTTACGTTATCAAACAAAGTAAAGCCGAACAAGCACGAAGCCGCAACGAAAGCGCAAGCCAAAACCGCCGTGAGCCGCTTTTTAAAAGCATCCATCATCTTTTTTTTGCCTCCTTATAAGCAATTTTATTGCGCACTTTTTTAGTGCGAAAAAGGCATGTGCCTTTTTTACCTTTTAATTTTTTACTTTTTTTGTTTTTATTTTTAGCAAAAATTTATATCGAGCCGAACAGATTAAGCTTTTAAGCCTTTTTCTGCCTCGGCGATAAGCATTGCCACAATACTGCCGAACCCGTGATTGCAACTTGCGTTTTCGGCAAACAGTTCCCAAATGGTGCCCGTGCGGCGAGCCATATTTAAAAACGTATGCCTGCACTCGCTTAAAAGCTGTTCGTAGCGTTTTTCGCGCAGTAAAATAACAAGGCGCAAAACGTAACCTATGAACATGTTCGAAGGGCAAACTTTTTCGGGCTCCGACTGCGAACCGAAGCGCGTTAACAACCTATTATAATAATCGGGATTTTCTTCCGCGGTGATTATATCGAAAAAGCATGCGTAGTTTTGGCAAGTTTCGCTAATATTGTTAGTTCTTATAAGCTCGCCTTTTTCGTTACGTAAAGCGTTATCGCAAAACAATTCGCCGTTAAACGACAAAGCGTTTATGCGCTCTTTTATGTTTTTTGCTTTTTTAGCAAGATTTTCGTCGCCGTAAAGCCTGCCCGTAGCAGCCACCGCCGCGCAATAAAGCATATTCGTGGGGAAGTTGACGCCACCGATAAAGTCGTTGGCTTTGCTCCATTCCACAAAAACCCAGCCTTTCAAATTTTCGAGCAAACCGTATTCGTTTTCGAAGCCCGAAAAATAATCCATAATCGCGTAAACGCGGGTTTTAGAAGCGGCTATGAGTTTTTCGTCGCCGGTGCGAACTTTATAACGTTCGAGCTGCAAAACGTACCATAATATCCAATTGGTTAAAAAGTCGTCTTTGTTCTTCGGCTCGGAAGGATAACACATGGGGATTATGCCGTCGTGCTCGTAATGCTCGTTTTTATAAAGCAAATAGTTTTCGAAAAAGTTTTTTTCAACGCGGTTGTCGCCCGTAAAAAAGCGCTCGGCTTCGGCGGTAAAATAGCCGTCGCACAAATATCCCGCCCGCTCGCGCGAGGGGCAATCCGTAAAAATATCGTAGGCGTTTTGCTCGAAAGTGTGCTTTGCCGCCGTTATTATTTCGTTAAGTTCGCCGTCTTCGCTTCGATAATTAAAAGCGGAAGTTTGCGGATTTTCTACGCATATAACCGAAACGCTCTTTATTTTTGCCTCGCCCTTTATTATAAGCGTTATATATTTTGCGGAATAAACCTCTTGCGAATAAAGCGCGTAATCGCCCGCTTTTAACGACCATTTTAAGCCGTGAATTATTTGTTCGCGATTAAATTGGAGCTTGCCGCCTACCAATATATCGTCGTATACGAGCCACATATCCGCGTCGGACATGGCGGAAAGCTCGATTTTAAACTTGCCGCATCTAACGCGCTCTATCGAATACGCCTCGTAACGATATTCGCCCTCGACTTCGCCGCCCGCGAGTATAAGACGCGGCAGCTCTTTGCTCAAATTACATTCGCATTCCGAACGTTTATAAGCGCGCAAACCGTCGCCGCTTTCCAAAACGTTTACGAGGGGGTTTTGCCAAACGGCGTTTTCGTCGTATATAACGCCGCCCTCTTCGTATTTTTCAGCCGTTAACAACTCGTTTTTAGAAAATTCAACGCCGCGCTCCAAAAGCTTAGGCGCAGTTACCTCGACAAGCTCGAGCTCTGGATATCCGCTTAAATTCGCAAAGCGGTCCTTTTTCATGCGATAAACTTCGGTAAACCCGCGCTGAACGCACATTCTTTCGGTTAAGCGCACTCTGTCCGTCATTTCGCGGCAAGTAAAATCGGCGGCGGTTTTGATTGTTTTTTGCTCCGATATTATTTCCGCGCCGAACAACGGTTTCTCGAAGGCTACGTTCAACGCGTTAGTGTAGTTAGACTGCACGAAAACGCAAATTTCGTTTTTTTCGCGCGTTAAATAGTTATCCAACGCGATTTCGTCTACGCGAGCATAGCCTTTTGCGGTGCGCGCAGGGCCGTAACAAACGAATTCCCCGTTAACGAAAAGATTGTATATATCCTTTGCGATAAGCCGTATTTTTGCCCGACGAACACCTTCGAGCGTGCACGAAAAGCACAACTCTTTATTCGCGAGCAAGAGCGTTTGCCCCCAATATGCCTGCATATAATTACTCCTTGATTTTTTTAATGCGAATTATCTCGTGGGCCAAGCCAATTCTTTTTTAACCATTTTGCCGGTTTCTGCGAGGTCGTTAAAGGCGTCACGCATTTCGTCGACGTCGCCTGCGAACAGCGCGTAAGAAAATTCGAGCGGAACGAAATCGACCATTTTAACGGTTAAATTCGCGTTGATGTAGTTATAGTTGCTAACCCAACAACTCGGCGTGATTTTGCCGTAATCTTCTTCGTACATATAAGAGTTTACGGTCGTGTTCGCGCGTTCCGTAATGCTCGTGGAGGTATACCCGCGCGAAGCGTTGAACTGCGTTGCGTTTGGCGAATATATGCCTAAACCGAACATGTTCGAGTTAACGAACGCACACCAATTGAGCGGAGTGTTTTTAGTGCTTATTTCGTAGTGGTATCCGCCGCTTACGTAATCGTTGATCGTGGTTTTATAGTTATCTTTGGTGGAAGGAATCGACCTTAACTCGCTGTCCATTATAATGCCCTGCTTGGTTTCGCAATAGAAATAATTGAGCGGTTGAACGCAATAAAACGCGGGCGTTTCTTGCCCCGTCGCGGGGAATTTTTCGGTTCCGACAAACTGCGTGAAGTTCGTTATTCTGTTATCGACTATTAAAACGCCGTCCTCGCCGAAATAAAACCAGTTTTCGTAATAAGTGTAGTCGATATTGTTTTCGAAAAACCAATCCTGACCGTAAGCCTTAACGTAAATGCAATCTTCGCTATAAGCGTAATCGACCACTTGCGGATAAATTCCGCCCGCGCTTCCGCACTGAATGGGGTTATAGTTAGGTTCCGTTTCGCTGGAATACTTGTTATCTCCCTTGGGGGAATAGCCGTTTGCGGGCTTAACCGTCCAATAAAGCGATTGCTGAATTTCGCGGCCTAAGTCGTAAGTGTTAACCAGGTTAACCGAATCGGAAATAACGTTAACTTCGTCTACGTCTACGTCGCGCTCGATGCGAATGTTGCTTTGGTCGTCTAAATATTCAACGACGTCGCCGTCGATACGCTCTATAGACCTGATGCACCCGCCGAACGAAAGCGACGTGCCTACGCGCATCGTTCCGTCGTCGATATACATCATGTATTCGGGATCGTAATCTCTGTTAGAAACGGAAAACGATTTAAGTTTTACCGTTCCTTCTTTTTCTTCGTCGACGTTTTGCAATGTTATTTCGGTAACCACTTTTTTATACTTGCCGTAAGCGCCGCCGCGGAACGAATCCAAAAACGCTTTATATTCCGAAGAATTAGCTTCGACAAAGAATTTTTCGGTATTGGTTTGAGTGGGATCGGTCGCGTTGAAATATGAAATCGTCCCAACCAAATTAACGTCCGATTCGAGTTCTAATTTGATATATGCGTCGTTGCCGATCGACTTGTTTATCTCGTAACGAGCCGCGGGCACGAGCGTGGGATCTTGCGCGTTGTATTTGCCCAAAGTTTTAACGTCGTCGCTCGTATAAACGGTGGTAAAAGTGTAATTATCCGTCGTGTAAAGCGGTTTTTCGGCGGGAGTATCGGGGGTGGATGCACTACCGCCGTCCCCCTTGCCGCATGCCGCCGAAAACGCGGAAGAAAGGCACATAAGCGCCGCCACCGCCAAAGAAATTTTGCGTTTAGCTTTCATTTGCTTTATCCTCCTATTCTACTACGATTGCGCGGATTCTTAAGGTTCCGCCGAAAGACATAATCGTTTTTGCAAGCAAATAATCGTCGCCGCCCTCGCCCGTTAACAGAGCTAAAAGTTCGGGGTTATCCGCTATGTTAAAGGTAACGGTCGTCCATGCGTAATCGCTCATTTCGGTTTGCAAGGTTGCCGAATACGAAAAGTCTAACTTGTTTTCGCCCGTGCCGTAAGGATCGGTATCGAGGCAAGCCGTAAAATTAAAGCTCGAATCGGACGATTTGTTTTGATAAACGATTTTAATCGAGGTTTTTCCTTTTAAAGCAATATTCTCGCTCGGCGCCCATTTGCTCGACTTAAGCTCGTTAGCCATATAGCCGGGGTAAGTGCGGAAGTATGCCGATTTACCCGTGAGCGGAGTTATCTTCGAAGAAGCCGAAGACGCTTCGTATACGTATTTGCTGTTACCCGCCCAATCGTATCTGCCGTAGAAGTTGCTCATGCTCTGTGCGAAGTTAATCGAACTTTGCTTGTCTAATTCGAAATCGACGGAGGTTATCGTGATTTTGCCCGTGCCGTAGAAGGATACGCAAATACCCGATATTTCTCCTTTGGGATTTTCGTTTTCGAACGGAACGTAAGATTCGAGCATCGTGCGCCCTACTTTTTCGCTGTCTACGGGATAAGTGTAACGCCTGTAAAGTCCGCCTATATAATATCCTATCGTAACGCCGGTTATATTCGTTTTTTCGGTAAGATAATATTTTAAGGTCGCGCCCGTGTAGCCGTCGTTGGTGAACTTATAATTCTTTTTCACTTCGATCGACGAGGTAGCATCCGTAACGTTAAACGTAGTACCTTTAAGCGTAGCGTTATACGAAACGTCGATACCTTCGGACGAAGTTAAACCGAACGAGAATTTATCGTCGAAGTTAACGCCTACTATATCGCGCGGGCGATATTCCGAAAAATACACGCTCTCGATTAAAATTGCGTTGTTAACGCCGAGCGATTCGTATTCGATTTCGACTCGGTCGAGTTCGTCGACTAAAAAGATAGAGGTCGAAAGATTTACGTAATAATCTTGGAAGCTTTGCATTTCGCTTTCGATATCGATTTCGGAAGAGGTTTTAAGCTTATCCTTGTTATAAACGTAAATTCTGATTTTGCCGTTATAACCCAAGTTTTTAAGGCGAACGTTAAAGGTGCAATATTCGGCTAAGTCGAATTGTTCTCCGCTATATTTAAGCGTAAGCACGGTCGATTTATACGAAGTGCCCCGTAACGCGATTTGGTTTTGAGTGTAAAGCAAAAGCCCTTCTTCTTTATTATACAGCGTGCCGTATTCCGAAACTTCCGCGCTTTCGTAATCTTTGGGGAAAACAAAACCTTTAACGCTTTGCTGATTTTCGGCTTTAGCGGATATAGCCTCTTCGGAATCGTTTTCCAAAACGGACTTAACGCTCTCTGCGTCGTCGACGATAACTTCTTTTTCGCCGCCGACTATCGACTTGATTATATACGCGTTCGAAAAATCGTTCTCGTTCGTAGAATTATACGTGGACTGAATTCTTAAAGACGCAAGATACGGAGAAGTCCCCCAAACCGAATAACCGTTAGAAGCCGAAAGCGCCTCTGCGGTAAGATCGGTTAAATCGAACGTTACTACTATCCATTCGTCGTCCGTTTCGCTCATGTTCGTTTGAGCGGCGGTAAGAACCTGCGATTTGCTGAACGTAGACGAATAATACTTGCCCGTTAACGAATATTCTGTAAGCGAGTCGTCTGCATAAGTCGTATAAAACACCGAAAAACGCGTGCCTTTCCCTAAGTTTTTAAAGGTAAACGTAAGCGTTTGCGAACGGCTTATGTCGAGCGGTAAAGCTATCTCTACGTAAGGGTCGGGATTATACGGCGAATAACCGAAGTTTACGTAAGTATATTCGTTTCCGTTTATCGTAACGCTTTCCGCCCAACCGGCGGTCGCGACGATATTGTTTTCGGGGTTTTCGCTGTCGATATAACTGCCCGCAGCCACCGCGGTGAGATTTTCCGAAAGAGCGCCCGATTCGTTGCTTTCGCTAAAATTTATGCTCGCGCTTTTTTTAACGTAAATATCGGTAGAAGCCGTTACGGGGCGAGTAAAATCGAAAGCCGTCGTGCACGCTCTGTCCGTAAAACTGCCGAAGTATTTAAAGCCGATTACGCTTTCGAAGTATTCTTCGGCGTATTCGCCCTCCCTTAACTTATCGGAGTGCGCCGGCGTTAAAACTTCGCTTGCGGAAGTATATTCGTCCACCACGTAATAATTTACCGTATATTCGTAACCCCATTTCGCATAAAGAGTTAAATCGGAAGTTATTTTATTTTTCCTGAAGTTCCACTCGTTAACGCAATCTTTTTCGGTATACCAACCGAAAACGACGAGGTCGTTAATTCCGTCCTGCGTTATTTCGAGCGTGGGTTTTTTTGCGTGCATGCCCTCTTTTACGAGCTGGTCGAGCACGGCGTTCGTTTGATATTCGGTGTTAACCTCGAAACGAACGGTATACTTCTTTTTGGTCGTGGACGAATTGTCGCCCTTAGACGAACCGCAAGCGACCGCAAAAGCCGAAAGGCTTATAACAAGCGCCGTAAAAAGGCAGATTTTTAAAATGCGTAATGTTTTTTGTTTCATTATAGATCCCCGTATTTTAAAATTATTTGTTGACGTTACAGCTTCATTCCGGAGGCGAATTCGCCGCTTCCGAAATGTCGCATCGAAATCCCGGTGGTTATAACGAGCGGAATAGAAGCGATTATGAACGAAGCGTATTTCGCGCCCTCGCTTATATCGTTCGCGCTCATTTTCGAATACAAAATCGGCATAAGCGTGAGCTTATCTGATAAAAGAAGAGAAGCCGTCGTGTAATCGTTATAAATACTCGAGAATAAGTTTATAAACTGATATAAAAGTATAGGCAACGCCAGCGGAACGGTTAGGGTGCAATAAAGCTGAAAATCGTTCGCGCCGTCTAACCGAGCGCTTTCGTAAATAGACATCGGTTGTTGCCCGAAAAAGGTTCTGAACAAAAACATGGACATAACCCACGCGCCGCCTATCGAGGGTAACAAATATCCGAAGTAAGTATCGCCTAAGTTAAAGGTGTTTTTAATTAACGGAACCAATACCGGGAAGCCTATTATAGACGGAACCAAAAGCACCGCTATAAAGAAGAAAAATATATGATTTTTAAAATAAAAGTTTTTAAAAACGAATATATAAGCAGCTATCGAACCCAAAAGCACGATGAAAAACGCGCCTACGCAAGCGGTTAATATCGTGGGTAAAAAGGTATAACCTATAGCCGCCCACGCTTTAGAATAGTTCGTTGCGATATTCGAAAACATCGTGCCGAGCGAAGGCATGGCAAACACGTTCATCTGAATTTCGGTTTGCGTTTTCATCGAGTTTATTACCGTTATGAACAGCGGAACAAACGAAAACAAAACGCAAAACGTGATATAAACGCAAATAAGTACCTGCCTTACGGTGCCGCTATAAGAATAGCGTATGCGATTTTTGCGATTGCCGCGCGAATTTAACGCCGAATCATTTATCATAGCGAGCCCTCCAAGTCTTTTTTTTGGCTTCTGAAGTTAATTATCATCGCCGCGAGCAAGAACAAGAATATAAGCACGGCGTATGCGCTGGATAAGCCGTAATCGCCGCGCGTAACAGCCTCGTATAAGCTCGAAACGGGCGTTGCAGATTTCCAACCGAGCATATACGTTCTGGCGTAGTTTTGCACGGAGTTAATAAACGTGGTTATAAACACGTATTTAAGCTGCGAAACGATAAGCGGAATGTCTATTTGCAAAAGCCTGCGCATAACCGTGCAGCCTTCGAGTTCCGCCGCCTCGTAATAAGAAGACGGGATATTCATCATTCCCCCGTAGAAAATAAGATATGTTCCTACGTAGGGGAAGCCCATAAGTAGCAGCGACCAAACGGCTATATCGCCGTTTTCCAAGAAGTTTATAGGCCGTTTCAGCCCGAACAATTGCATAAAAAGCTTATTTAAAATGCCGTAATCGCCGTAAATACCTATTTTCCAAACGAGCATCGAAGCAACGCCGGGCAAAATCCCGGGGATAAACAATAGCGTGCGCGTAAGCTTAGAATATTTTTTGCTTACCATTATCGAAAGCATAAACGCGAACAAAACCGGCGGAACAATCGCGAACAATATATCGAAAACCAAAAAGAAGAGCATGTTTTTAACTTGCGTAAAAAATTGCGGATCGTTAAAGATTTTTTTGAAATTGTTAAAATTGTTCCAATTTCGGGTAGGTTCGTCGCGCGTGTATTCGAAAAACGAAAACGATATCGCGCCTATCGCTTCATAATAACAGAACATACATATAAGAACGATAAACGGAACAATCGCGACGTAAACCCATTTGTTTTTAATCAAATCGATTTTTATAACCTTTAATTTTTCAGCGCCGCGCTCGCTCGAATAACCGTAAAACGCCACGGCGGTAACTATAATCGAAACGACGGCTACAATCGCGCTTATTATCAAAAGCGTTTTTACGTTCGAACCGTTAACCGATTTAGCCGGCGATACCGAATAAACGTATTTATCCTGCGTAGCGGCGGATAAGGCTATGTAATGATAACTCGAATTGTTCGCGTCGCCAAGGTGCTTTTCGATGCTATAATCGGCGGCAAAACTGTATAAAATGCGAGGCGATTCTGATACGTCCGCAATCGAAACGATATCGATGTTTTCGTAAGTGATAAAAATGCAATCGGAATACGGATTGTATGAAATCGGGCATCTTTTATTGTCGAACGCCCTGTTCCCTTCCGTAACGAAATCACATTCCTGCATATAATCCGCCAAGCTTTCGTCCGCGAAGTCGAAGGTGCCCAAAACCGAAGAGCTTAACGAATAAAGCGTGCGCTCAGACGCGATATAAAAGGTATCCGAGCAAGCCGCGTATGCTATACCGTAAGGCGCGTTCGCACCGTATTTCGAAACGGAATAGCAGTTGAAATCGAGATATTCTTTAGCTATGGTAAGGCTCGACCCGTCGTAGGCTTCGCACCAAGGCAAATCGTCGGAAAGGTTTTTTCTTACCTCTTTTTTAAGATTTCTGATATCCGCGTTTTTAATGCCGACGTTCGCTTCGACCAAAATCTTTTCCAAATCGGAAGAGGTAGCGTTTTCGGGGAAGTCAACTTCATGCTGTTCGGCTAAACTTAAAAGCGCGCTATGGTAATTGCTTTCGTATTGCGATTCGGCTTGCTCGAAAAACAAAACGCTTTTGCCGTCCGTTTTGCAATCGGCAAAATCCTTAGAGATTTTATAAATGCCGTTTGAAAAAACCAAATAAACGTAATCGCCCGAAACGGCAATATCCCAAACCTTAACGTTTGCCCCGCCGACGGTTAAAACGTAACCGCCGCCGTCCGCGTCGTCTAAAACTTTATCGATATTCCAAACGCAGCGCGAAGAGAGGCAACCGTCGCTTATTTTGCAAACGTCGAACTTGCGAAGTTCCGTAATGCTACTTTCGTTTTTAAACAACAAATATGCGGTTTGCCCTTCGAACGTAGATTCTAAATATTCGTAATTATCGCTCGTAACGTAACAATCGTTCGTAAGAGTCAAGCCTTCTAGAGTGTCGGCGTATTTAAAAATATTGCCTACGTTATCGAACGCCAAAAGATAGCGTTCGCTTTCGCTTACGGTAACGTGTTTAAAATAAAAGCCTTTTAAACTGCCTTTTTTTAAACCGAGTTCGTTATCCGCGGCGAATTGCGTTATTTCGGCGGAATAATCTTTTTTATCGATTAATTCGTCGTTTAAAGCGTTGCGTTTTTCGATAGTAGAATCCGCAACGATAAAGTATTCTTCGCCGGCGTAACCCTGCACCAGCGCGTTTATAGCCGAAGAGCCCGCCTCGGATGAAGCCGAAGCAGGCGTAACTTCTTTATAAACCCCTTTAAACGGTAAATTTAATCCGCATATAACCGCGGCAACGACGGCAATTAGGCATATCGCCGCCGCAATTATAGAGGTTAAACCGTAGGCTTTGTTTTTTGCCCTTGTATTTTCAATCATAATCACCGATTAAATTAACTGGGATTACCGAAGAAATCCTTATACATATCTTTATTCCAGCCCGTTTCTTTACATTTTTCTACGAAATCTAGGCTGCATTTATCCGACCATTCGCTTGCGAATTGCAACACGTTTTTCTCGTTAGACCCCAGATTCTCCATCAACAATCCTCTCCAACCGTTAAGCATATAGTTTTCGGTGTTGGAAAGACCGAAGAAGAAACGAACGCCGAAAGACAAGAATAAGTTACCGTCTACGTTGCCGTTGAATTTAACGGTTTTACCCGCTTCGGTATAGAAATCGGTCCATTTAGAATCTATGCTGAACAAACTGTTTTTAACGGTGGATAAGCCCTTAGGAGCGGCGCCCGCTTGCGATAAACCTCTGTAATAGAAAGTTTGACCGTAAGGCGAAAGATAGAATTTTAAGAAGTCTACGTTAAGTTCGTTTTGTGCGTTATCTAAATGTTTAACTATGGAAATGAAGCCGCCGTTACCGCCGATGTCGCGGGTAATGGTATCTTCTTCGACGTAGGTGCTTACCATTTCGGGATAATCGAAATAACCGAGCTTAAACGAATCGTTTTCTTTGGTCTTATAGGTTATGCCGTTGCCGAGATAATCGAGAAGAATTTGCGGCGAAGATTTCGCGTTTGCTTGCAACGAAAATTGATTTCTTGCGTCGTTAAATTCGGTTTGAGCGGTGTTAGCCATCAAATGCCCTTTCATTTTTGCGAGATTGCTAACGAAATCGATATAAACTTTGCTTTCGAAGCCGACGTAGCCGGGGCCGTTGCTCGCTTCGTTATCGAGCATGATGTTGGCAAGTTTGTTCCAGCTGACGCCGTAACCTTTTTCGTATTCGGGATTCTTAGAGGTAGGATCGTATTCTTCCCAAGTATCGGCAGCCATTATATATTTATAATATTGTCTGTAATAATAGTCGCCGTAAACGCGGAGAAGCCAAGAAAACTGAGCGGAGTTTATGCTACCTTCGGAAAGCGAAATTCCAAGGGGGTTGGTGTAACCCGCTTCTTCCATTTTAGAGCAAAGAGCGATAAGATCGTCCCACGTAACGGGATATTCGGCTTTGCCTTCGGAGTTTTTATAGCCTTTTTCGACGGCGGCATCGAACGCCACATCGTTTATAAACCAAGCGGTTTGCATGTCTTCGGTGTTTACGATATACGAATCGTCCGAACCGCTTTCTACGTTTTTAAACGCGTTGTCTTCCAAAACGGTGGTCCAACGAACGTCTTTACCGCAGTACGGATTAACTTGGGTAGAAAAACTCTTAACGGACAAGCAGGATTTATTGGTGTTTCCGCCGCCAAGGTTGCCTTCTACCAAGTCCCATCCCGTTCGGGTATAGTCGTTAAGTTCTTGGTTTAAACGCGAAACGTAGTTACTTCCCGAAAAGTTGGTGTTAATGTTGATTTTTACGGCGTTGTTTTGTAACCTTTCGTATTCTGCGGCAACGGCTTTCCAACCGTCTACGTTAGAATCAAAATCCAAAACCACGTCTATCGTTCCGCTGTATTGCTTAACGGAAGAAGCGTCCGGATAATAGCGCGAATCGAAGTTCGAGCCTAAAGTTTCGATAGACGCAAACGATTGAGTTATCGTTCCGCTGCCGCTACCACTACCGGAAGGATTTGAATTGTCCGGATTTCCGCCGCAAGCGCAAACGCCGAAAGCCATAACCAAAGCCGCGGCCCCCGCTGCAAATTTTACGAATTTTTTGTTGGTGTTTTTCATCTTGTTTTCTCCATAAACTTTTTTAGTTTTTATGTTTTGTTATGCGGCGCGGAATTTTAACGCCGCGCCGCGTTTAACCTTTATTGATTTTTCTTGTTTTTCTTTTACGCGTTGGGACCGATCGCGATCAATTCCGCTTCGGTATCCGCAACGAACGCGTTGCTTATTCTAAATCCGGTAAGATCGCCGTAGGCGTTGGCATATTCGCCGCCGCAGAAAACGTTGCAGTCTACGCCGTAAACATAAGTCCATTCGAATACTATTTGCGTCCAACCGCCTGCTTTAAGCGTAAAGCGGAGCGCCGTGGTAGTTCCGCTCCATATATTATTGGCGTCATTACCTCCCGTGCCATAAGTTAACGTTACGTCATTAGCCGTAGGATTGTAAACGAAGAAGGATACGTATTTGTTTATAGGCGTTTGAGCAACGTTGGATTTCACGTTATCCCAGCCACCATCGTGCTTGATTTCGTAATATTTGCCGTAAACGGAATCTTCGCCCGAAGTTATCGTTAATTTGCTGTCTCCGCATTGTTTAGCGTCTTCGATATTACTGTCCCAAACGGTTATGCCCGAAACGGAAGCGTATAATCTTTCGAGCTTTGAGGCGTTGGATATATTTTGCTTAACCTCGTCGGAAAGCGCGGAATATTGCGCGTAAAGCGTTTGAATTTTTAAAACGCTCGCGGGGGTAAGGATATCGGGTATCGCGTCGATGTCATCGACCAATTCGAGCTTAGCCGTGCACCCGGGGTTAACGCAAGAGCCGTCCGCGCCGTAACTGTGCTCGGTTGCGGGAATGGTAAGTTCGGCTTCGGTCACTTCTTCTTTATAGAGATTGTAAAGCTTACCGTTACTGCCCTTGTAGTGTTTTTCTACGCCCGCGCTTTCGCAAGTGGCGGCAACTTTTTCTTCGAGCGTGTAGGTTATCGATTTATCGCTGACCAAATCGGTAATAACGTTTTCGTCGCTAACCAAATACCACGAAGTAAATTTAAGTCCGTTAAGAGACGTTGTGTCGCCAGCTTGCAAACCTTTAACCAAACGCATATGCCAAATAGGATAGTCCAAGTCGTATTTAAAGGAAATTCTCGTCCATGTTTTCGACTTTAACGTTACGTGATAATTGTTTCCGCCGGAGAACACGTGATCCGACTTGCTGTCGTTTAAGTAGCCGTAAGTATAAACCATATCGGTATCGGCAGGGTTATACGCGTAGAAAACAACGTAACCGGTAGGAACTTCCCCTACGTTGAGGTACATAAACGCCCAACCCGACGTATGATTCGTTACTTCGGCATACGCGCCGTATTTGTCGTCCGAATCGGCGGTAAACGATAAAACCGCACCGTGAGCCGTATCGCTTTTCCATAAATCCGCGCTTAAAATTTCGATATCTTTAACAGCGTCGTTTAAAGCGATAAGCTTTTCGGAATCGGTTATCAACGCTTTTACGCTATCGCCGAGCGAAGAATAACGAACGAATAAATCTTTAACGGTGGCAACGTCGGCAAGGGATAAGCTTTCAACCGTAGGCAGCTTAGCTACGGCGGCGTTAATATCGCCCACGAGCGAATCGCCGCAATCAGAGCAAACGCCGTCTTCGCCGTAATTATGCTCTTTTACGGGAATAGTAAGTTCGGCTTCGCTAACTTCTTCTTTATAAGCGTTATAAAGCTTTTCGCCAACTTTATAATGCGCCGCTACCCCCGCTTTAGTGCAATCTGCTTCGACTTCGGGGATTAAATCGCCGTATTCGACGGTTTTGTCGCATACGATATTCGTTATCGTATTAACGTCTTCTACCAAATACCACGAAGTAAGTTTAAGCCCGTCGAGCTTAGTGTAATCGCCCGCTTGCTCGCCCTTTATAAGGCGCATTTCGTCGATAGGATAATCCATATCGTATTTGAACGAAACCCTCGTCCAGCTTTGCGCTTTTAAGGTTACATGGTGACGAGTAAACGGAACGGGATCGTTTGCCCCTTCGGGAAGAACGCAGTCTAACTTAGCGTTGTTATGATAGCCATAGGTGTAAACCATGTCTGTATCGGCGGGGTTGTAAGCGTAGAACACTACGTAGCCTGAGGGAGTTTTATTCTCCGCCGCGAGCTTCATAAACGCCCAGCCCGACGTATGGTTAGTTACTTCGGCATACGAGCCGTATTTATTATCCGAACCGACGGTAAACGATAAAACCGCGTTATGAACATTATCGCTTTCCCATAAACCCGCGTCTAAAATTTCGATATCCTTAACGGATTCGTAAAGCGCGTCTATACGGCTACCGTTCTCTACAGATTGTTTATCCGCTTCGTCTAATTTATTCCATTCGGCGTAAGCGCTTTTGATTTGCGCTATAGAAACGAGAGTTAACGAGTCTTGTTCGGGAATAGCGGCTATCTGCGCGGCAATCTTGCCCATATCGAGCTCGCAACGAGTGCAAACTTTTTGGTCGTTGAAGCTATGCCCCGCTTTTTCGCCTACGGTAAAGGTTTCGGCGTTTTCGGCGTTAGAAAATTTGCCGCATTCGCACGATTTGTAATATACGGCGGCGTTATAGCAATCCGCAGCCGATTTTAAAAACTCTTCGCTTTTGATTTCGCGGGTGTAAGCATGCGCCGCGGTGCTCACGGCGTCGCAATTTCTGCACTTTTTAGAGTGAGTTTGCTCGTCGCTTTCGTAATAATAAACGTGATCCGCAAGCGGAATTATCAAGGTGCTTACGTCGATATCGTTTTTGTTTTCGTCGAAAACGGCGGCGCAATCGTCGCCGGCGCAAGCGTAATGCGCCCTAAAGCCTACGTTTTTGCAAGTTGCTGCAAGTTCGTTAACCCACACGTAAGAGTGTTCGTGCTCTTCGACGGGCGGCTTATCGTCGCCAGCGGTACTACTGCCTTTCGAATTCGAACATCCGAACGCCGTTAGCACGGTTAAACATAAAATCAACAACGCAACTAATTTTTTGTTCATAAATTACCCCTTTAAAATTTTTTATATTCCACCGGCAAAAGCCGATAAAATCCTTTTTAAATTTGCCGCATAAAAATTTAGGCGGCTTTAATTAGTCAACTCCGAATTATTCTAAATTCAGCTTGACGGAGTTGCCGCTCTTGCGCGATTTTTCGGCTGCGTAAACGCACATATGCCCGTTAACCGAATCGTTAAGCGAAGTGAGCGAAATAGAGCTGTTATCCCCGTTTAAGCAAGCTATTAAATCGTGCATTATGTTATAATCGCCGCCGTAATGCCCGCCGAACTGAACCTTTATAACCACCTGATCCCTTACGTCAACGACGCGTTCTTCGGGTTCGATATGATCTAAACTGAAAGTTCTTAACACGAAGTTATGTTCTTCGAGCTTACCTTCGATTTCGCCACGCGTGCCCACGATGTGCACGTATCTGTCCGCTTTGGCGCACCCCGCGGTTAACGTGAAGCTGCAGTTCGAGCCGTTTTTAAACTTGATTATCGCTTGCTGACGGTCTACCAAATCGGCGTCGGGAATATCGTAAGCGCACATTCCGTAAACGTCGTGCTTTAAAAACTCTTTCTTTTCTTCTAAAGTAATTTCGTCTAAAGGTTTGTTTAATCTGTCCCAAACCAAAAACGGCATTACGTCCCAATCGATATATTGGCGAATAGCCGAATTGAGGCAAGTACGCTCGTGCGGGCATTCGTAGCAAAACTGAGTTGCGCCCTCGGGCTGATTTTTCTTGGTAAATTCGGCGCGACAGCCTTCGGAATACACCTCTACGGGAACGGTGGCGTTGTTAAGCCAGCAAACGAGGTCTAAATCGTGGCAGCACTTGGCGAGTAATAAGCCGGAGCCGCACTTTTCCTCGCTGTTCCACTTTCCGCGGAGATAGGAAGTGAGATAATGCGAATTGCCTACGTGCTCGTTCATTTCCATCGACGTGATTTCGCCGATAACGCCGTCGTTTATAAGTTTTTTGATTTCGCGATAAAAAGGAGTGTAACGCAAAACGTGACATATGAAAACTCTGCAATTTTTTTCGAGAGCTTTGTCGCGTATAGCCAAAAGTTGCTCTTCGTTGGGAACGACGGGCTTTTCTAAAAGCATGTCGTAACCCGCTTCCAATATTTCCATTGCGGTTTCGTAGTGATATTGGTCCATCGTAGTGTTAATGACGAAGTCGCACTCTATGCCGCTTTTTAAAAACGCTTTAAACGAAGTAAACAACCTGTTGTCCGGCAAATCGTAAGCCTTTTTGGCTTCTTGCAAACGGAATTCGTTTATATCGATAACGGCGGCTATGCCGAATTCGCTCGGGTTAGAAAGAGAATATCCCCCGTAAACCTGCCCTCTGTTGCCGTAGCCTACTATTACCGCCCACTTCTTTTTCATAACTGTTTTTTCTTCTTTCTCCATTTCGTTTCTCCTGTTTGACGCCTTGTGTTTGCGTAAGGTTCTGTAATATGTTTCTATGCTCCCGAATCCGCACTCGTCTGCAATCCATCGCGCGTTTGCGTTTCCGTTTTTTTCGCGGCTGAGTTTTAACGCTTTTTCTAAACGATAACCGTTTATATACTCGCTGAAACTCATACCCATCGTTTCGTTGAAAAGCATCGAAACGTAGTTCTTGTTATATCCCAAATAGCCCGCTATGTCTTCGAGCCTGATAGGCTGTTTGTAATTGCGAGCCACGTATTTTTCTATGTCTATAAAAATTTGCCCGTCTTTGGTTTTCTTTTTGTCACGCAATAGTTTTTCGCTTAACAAACAGCCGAAAAAACTGTTCACGAATCCACGTTTTTGCAAAGAATTATAGCCGTTGAATTCGAAATCCGTTTCGCGCAGAAGTTTTAATATCCTTTTAAAATTCCTTTCGGAGGGCTTTAAAAAGTTATTGAATTCTTTGCCGTCTTGCAAAACGTAATCCAAAAAACCTTTGCCCACGACCATCACGTAGCACGAGGCGTTGTTAACGTATTCGTAATAGTGCGTGTTGTAACGGTTAACCACGAAAATTTCGCCGGGCGAAAGCTCGCGCGTTACGCCGCTTACGGTGCAACGCAAATTGCCGCCGTATAAAACGACTATCTCTATGCTTTCGTGGATATGACTGCTCGAAAAGCTGTAGTCGGCGGAACGCATGTTCTGAAAATGCATAAAGTATAAATGCTCGCTCGCGTCGGCGGCTTTTTCGTAAAAATCGAATTCTTTCATGACATGCCCTCCTTTACTAAAATTTTTACATCCGTAATTTTGCGTAAAATACGCCCGTTTGTAATCTTGTCAAGCGTATTATAACATTTACGCACCGTATAAAAATGTCAATATTTCATAAGCCTAAGTCATTATTTCAGTTTTTTTGAAAAAAACGAAAACTGCATGACTATTATATATAAATATACATAAATTTTGCGCGTTTTTCGTGTTTTTTAACGCCCGAAACAGGCAAAAAAAGTATAGCAAAAACGCGCCCCTTTTTATCGGAACGCGTTCACTCGTTTTTTTATTTCGGTTGCGAAAAATCGATTGCGAAAATCCGTTGTCACATCAAGCTGATTTGCCCGTCGATTTTAACCGCAAAATTTTCGCCTAAGCCGCAAGTTATTTTTTGCCCGTCGGAAAACCGTAAATCGGTTTTTTCGAAAACGTTTTTAACTAAAACCGTTATGGGTTTTTCGCTTTTTAAAGTAAGCTCGGTAACCTTTCCAAAGCTTTTTTTGGCACTTACCAAAACGCCGCCGTAACTTCTTAAATCCGTAAACCCGATTTCGCGATTATTCCATTCGTCCGGCACGGCGGGGAACAAGCTTATATACCCTTCGTGCTCTTGCAAAAGCATTTCTTGAAGCGCGTCGCAAAAACCGAACGAAGCTTCCAACGTAAACGGACGATAATGGAAAGTCGTGTAGCCCTTGCGTTTAAAATCGCCGTTCAAATGGAAACCGTTTTCCGCAACGAAGCCGTCGCAAAACTGTCTTAACTTTTCGTATGCGGAATTGCCTATATGCGCCATCGCGTATATTTGCGCGCACATCGCGTAAGAAAAACCTACCCACATACCCATGCCGAGCCTTTCGAGCCTGTATATGGTAACCTCGTAAACGCTCTTATGCTCGGGCGTATCGTAATTTAAAAGATGCAACGGATACATGCACATAAGATGCGAAAAATGCCTGTGCGTTTCTTCTAAGCGTTCGACGGCGTTAAGCTCAACGGCGCCGTCGATTAAAGCGATATCGTCGAGTTTATCGAGTGCGGCGGCATATTTCGAGCAATCCACGCCCAAAATTTCGCCGTAATTTTTTAATCTTCCGAACAAATAACGCATAAGCGCCAAATCGAAATTGCTGTTGGGCTTTAAAAACGCAGAGGGATTGTCGTCGTGAATTTCGGGCGAAGAAGAAAGCGGCAAATAAAGCTTTCCGTTT
>CAYVKZ010000022.1:0-30237 GCA_964452295.1 uncultured Acidiphilium sp. | reverse complement strand
ATTAAAATAATCTCGGTTTGATTTCCCTTTTTCGATTTGCGTTATCTTAAAATTTTTGTTTTCTTTATTGAGTTGAGCAAAAACATTTTTGAATACGTTTCTCGTTTTTAATATGGTTTCGTTTGAAACGTTATACGTATCCATATCAGCCAAATAATTATCGTAAATTTCTTTAAGCGCTTTTTTTGCGTCTACGTAAGATTTTTCTTCTATGAAAATACTTACGGCTTCCGGCATTCCGCCTATCGTTAAAAATTCATACAAAGCCGCGAGCGCCAATTCATGCTCGTATTGCTCTAAAGGTTTCTTTTGTGCATATGCTTCTTTTATACGATTTAGCAAAACTTTGTTAGTATTCAATAGATATTCTTCAAAACACAACGGATATACGTTAATGGAATCTATTGCGCCTACAGGGAACAAAAACTCGTCTTTTATACCATTTCGATTTTTATTTTCTTCATGCTTAATCGATAATCTTACCATCGATCCTGTTGCAATAACGGGCAATTGCGGATAATCTTGCTTAAAATATTTTAACGCGGACAGCACTTGATGACATTGCTGTACCTCATCGAAAATGAGCGGCAATTTTTCGGATATTTTTTTTCCGTATCTTGCTTCGATATAACTCAAATACTTTTCGGCGTCGGAAGTAGTAGCAAAAAACTCTCTTGCGTCTTTGTCTTTTTTTAAATCTATATACACATAATCGTTAAATTCTCGTTTTGCAAAAAGTTCTTTTACAAGATAAGTTTTTCCGACTTGTCTTGCTCCCCATACTACAAGAGGCTTCCTTCTTTTTTTGGCATACCATTGTTTCAATTCAGCTAATTTTATTCTCTCCATATTTTTATCTCACATTTTAATATTTTTTTTATTATACAAGTTTTACTCCAAAAAGTCAAGGACGATTTACAAGTTTTAATATATTTTCTCTTGCGATATTTACAAGTTTTATATAATACAAGTACACTATAATTCTCATATACGTTGAATAAATTTACTCAACGTTTTTCTCCGAGACAATATTCAATCTTTAATGACATTAAAGTAACATTCTTATTGCAAACGATACGCCATTCATTAAAAATTCCCGACAAAAACGATAAACGGAAAAACTTACGAAGTAGCGCAACCAACACAATAGAACTTAGTTTTTCCATCTCATACTTAAATATAAATGTAAAAATAAAAAAATACGCTCGCTCAAGATGACGTATAAAGCAATTTTCAAAACGCAAAAAAGCCCGCAAAAAGCGAGCTTTTTTGCTATTATTTTCTATCAAATCATCAATTTTTACAATGCAACTTCGCCGTCGGAACAAATAACTTTTTCGGCGGGCACGTTATAATTCCAATTGCTGCTTTTTCTTATAGCGTTCCACTGTTCAACAGTTCCGTCAAATTTAATTTCAGCCATTTCGCTGCAATCACAGAACGCGAGACTATCGATATAAGTAACACTGCTCGGAATAGTAACGCTTGTTAATGCCGAACAACCATAGAACGCGTGACTACCAATAGAAGTAACGCTGTCGGGAATAACAATGCTTGTTAATGACGAGCAATAACTGAACGCGTAATCACCAATATAAGTAACGCTGTCGGGAATAGTAATGCATGTTAGTGACCAACAATAATTGAACGCTTTTCCATAGATAACTTTTGTTTTATCGTTAACAGTGAAAGAAGTAATAGAAGTACTTTTTAGGTCTATTAATGCTAAATAAGGATTATATTCATTGCCTAAATATAAACAGTTATCATATTTGTTATATTGCAAATTATCGCAATAATCGAACGCACCAGCACCGATAGAAGTAACGCTATCCGAAATAGTTATGCTTGTTAATGCCGAACAACCATAGAACGCGCCACCATCGATAGAAGTAACGCTATTCGGAATAGTTATGCTTGTTAATGACCAACAATCACCGAATGCTACGTTTGCAATTATTTTTGTTTTATCGTTAATTTCGCAAGAAGTAATAAGTTTATCTTTTGCTTCTATTAATACTAAATAAGGATTATCTTCGTTACCTAAATACAGAGCATTATCGTATTCGTTATATTGTATATCGCAACCAAGAAACGCCTGATGCCCAATAGAAGTAACGCTATCGGGAATAGTTATGCTTGTTAATGAAGAGCACCCCCTGAACGCATCACTACCGATAGAAGTAACGCTATCCGAAATAGTTATGCTTGTTAATGCCGAACAACCATAGAACGCGCCACCATCGATAGAAGTAACGCTATTCGGAATAGTTATGCTTGTTAATGACCAACAATCACCGAATGCTACGTTTGCAATTATTTTTGTTTTATCGTTAATTTCGCAAGAAGTAATAAGTTTATCTTTTGCTTCTATTAATACTAAATAAGGATTATCTTCGTTACCTAAATACAGAGCATTATCGTATTCGTTATATTGTATATCGCAACCAAGAAACGCCTGATGCCCAATAGAAGTAACGCTATCGGGAATAGTTATGCTTGTTAATGAAGAGCACCCCCTGAACGCATCACTACCGATAGAAGTAACGCTGTTCGGAATAGTAACACTTGTTAATGACTTGCAAACCACGAACGCGCCATAACCGATAGAAGTAACGCTGTTCGGAATAGTAACACTTGTTAATGACTTGCAAACCACGAACGCGCCATAACCGATAGAAGTAACGCTGTTCGGAATAGTTATGCTTGTTAACGCAGGGCAATTCTCGAACACGAAACTACCGATAGAGGTAACACCGTCGGAAATAGTAATACTTGTTAATGCCGAACAATAATAGAACGCGTGTATACCGATAGAAGTAACGCTGTTGGGAATAGTAACGCTTGTTAAACCGCCGCAGTCAAAAAACGCGCGCATACCGATAGAAGTAACGCTGTCGGGTATGGTTATGCTTGTTAATCCGCTACAATAATAGAACGCAGAATCGCCGACAGAAGTAACAGGTTTTTCGTTATAAACGGCAGGAATAACGATATTCGTATCCGTGCAAGTTCCTATGCCCGAAACGGAATAACTTTCGTTATCTTCGTTTAAAGTGAATTGTAAGCCTTCACTGTATTTTACGGGTTCAACGTAATTAAGATCTTTCGCGCCACAGCCTTCGTTCACGCAAATTCCGTTTACGTAATTATGTTCGGTTTTAGCAATCGATTGCGGAGCGATTAAAACTTCGTTGCAGATCGAGCATTTTTTGCCCTCGGTTACGCCTTCGCTTTGGCAAGTAGGTTCAACCGCGGGGATAACTACTTCAACGTGTTTTCCGTTTGTAGGGATTTCTTCGTCTACTCGGTCTTCGCAACCTTTGTTTTGGCAAACTTTGTGTTGGCTACCGGCATTAGTGCAGTTTGCTTCCTCGTCAACAATCCAATCGCCGTAGTTATGTTCGAGTTTGTCAATAGATTGCGGGGCGATTAAAACTTCGTTGCAGATCGAGCATTTTTTGCCCTCGGTTGAGCCTTCGCTTTGGCAAGTAGGTTCAACTGCGGGAATAACTTCTTCGGTGTGGGCTAGCTTTTCGATGCTTTCGACCTCGGTTTTGCTACATTTTAAGCAGTAGCGACCTTGTTTGCCCTCCTCAGAGCAAGTCGGTTCAACGCCGACTGTCCATTGCGACCACATGTGATTGCATTGCGTTTCGCCCTCGACCCATTTAGCATAGACGTCTAGTTTTACAAGGGTAGTATCTTCTACCTTACCGATAAACGGTTTTTTCCAGATGTCTTTATCTAAATACCAACCGTCAAAAACGAAGCCGTCTTTTGTAGGATCCTCGGGCATTTCCACCGTGTCGCCGTCTTGTAAATTGACTACCGCGTAAACTTCGTCGTCTACTATAAACGTGACTTCTACGTTTACGTCTTCACAAGCGGTAAGCATTGCCATCGATAAGCATATTAGCATAACCGTAGCAAAAAGCTTTAGTAAAAAAGGTTTTTTCATAAAGTTTCTCTCCTTGTAATAATTGCCGAATTATACTCACGCGGTTTGTTTTTAGCCATTGAAGAACCGACCCGCCAACGGGTAGCCCACCGCGTGCGTAACCGAGCTATAGTTATACACATTATCATACCCCCCCCCCCCCTTTTTTTTATTTTTGTCAAGTATTTTAATACCGTTTTTTAAAATAATTAAAACTTTTTTATAATAAGTCATCCGAAGCACAGCAATTTTTTTTCGGTCATCCTGAACGTAGGGCTGAAAGCCCGAAGTCGGTTAGGTTTACAAGTCTTTATGAGTAAGCACGTTTACGTGCGCGTCGAAGAATCTCAGCCTTCCTTGTGCAAAGGAAGGTGTCACGCGCTAGCGTGACGGAAGGATTGTTGCTTGATTATTTGTCAACCCCTCAGGCGCTCTGCGCCAGCTCCCCTTGCACAGTGGAGCCAGATCCCTCGACTACGCTCGGGATGACGGGCGACACCCCTTCAGTCGGCTCTGCCGACAGCTTCCCTTACACAGGGAAGCCAACGCTCGCTCAAGATGACGAGTTAAAAAAATACGCTCGCTCAAGATGGCGTGTTAAAAAATGTTGCTCAGTATGACCGTGATGCACTATTTTACGCTCAAGACGACCTGTTATACATAATTGTCTAAAATTGTCCAGTACCCCTCTTGCCCCCCCCCCACCCCAAAAAAAACAATGTTCAGTAATTATAATTTTACGCCGCGCACCTAAAAAGCGCAAACAAAAAACCCGCCTATAGGTCAATTATCGGCTACCAAAGCGGGATTTTATTATGTGTTTTTATGACGAATAAATTTACTTTTCGTTACTTTAAAACTTTTGAAACTAGGGCACGCGGCTTATTTATTTTTTGCTTACAATATCTTTAAATGCGGCAAAATAACGTTTACCTAGCTCGTATTGCGAGGCGCGACAAAAATGAATGTCGTCTCCGTTTGAAAGGGCTTGATTGTTAGAAAGTAAATCGGAAGTTTGAACGAACGCGCCGTGCCCGACCTCTGAAATTACACTTTTAATTCTTTCTACAATAGGAATACAGTCTTGCAAGTTTTTGTTTTTCCACTCGCTTGCAAAATCACCCGCAATAAAAGGTAAATTTAAAACGCCGTATTTTTGCCGCACGGATAATATCATATTTTTAAGTTGAGCCTTAAACGTATCCGGCTCGTTTTTTTCGAAAGCGTCGTGTTCGCCCTGATGCCAAAGAAACGCAACCAAGCGATTTTCGGAATTAAGCGACAAAGCGTAATCTATCATTTCGAGCATTTTTAAATATAAAACGCCGTTTTCGGTCCAATGTCCTTTTTTAAATCCGGTTCCGCCTACCGCCGCGCGAATAACCAAAATATCCCTATCTCTTTGCAAAAAATTCTCTCTATAAAGAGTTGCAAAAGATAATGAGAAGTTAGCTATTTTGTCGGCTCCGTCTTGCGATTCCTCTAAAACAGACAAGCAAAACGGCTCGTTTAAGAACTCGATTTTTAAATTATCGTCCACAACCGTTACGTTCTTTTTTGACGTAAGCTCGTATGTACGATCTGACGGAACGAAGGGATTTTCGACCGCTCCGCGTCCTACGCCTTCCGCATTAGATTGCCCGGCTTGCAATATTATGTCGAATTTTTTCATAATTTTTCCTTTTGTTTTATAATTTTCTTGCATTTTCGAGCCATACCTTGCGACGAATTTGCCGCATGCTACCTACGTATATAGCAAAACAAAACCTTAGATCAAATTTTTAAATCGCCGAAGTCGATAATTCCCTTTTTGCGCATAAATTCGCATACGAAAAGGCTTATAGCGGCGGGTAAAATAAACATTAAGAGCACGATTCCGCCAGCCGTTACCCAAGGCGAAACGCCCGCAGCCGAACATGCGTTGATAGTTCCGATAACGCCGACCAAGCCGCTCGTGCCCATACCGCCACCCGAAGCGTCGCAACAAAGTTTGAAAAGACAAGTCGAAAGCGGACCACACACGGCACTTGCAATTACCGGCGGCACGAAAAGCACCGGTTTTTTCATAACGTTGGGAATTTGCAGCATGCTAGTCCCCAAGCCTTGAGAAATAAGCCCGCCCCAGCCGTTTTCGCGATAGCTCATAACGGCGAAGCCCACCATATGACAAGCGCATCCGACAACCGCGGCACCGCCCGCCAAATACATGTTATACACTTCTTCGGGCGTACCCGAACTTATAACGCCGGACGCCACTACCACCCATATCGCGGCAGAGGACGTAGGAAGCGTTAACAAAAGACCCATTACCACGGCAATAACCACGCCCATCACGAACGGAACCGCGCCCGTTGCAACCGTAATGCCTTTGCTTAAAAGGCTTATAATCCATATAAACGGAATCGAAACGAAGCAACCCAAAAACGCGCTGAAAATACAGGTTAACGGAACGACCAAGATATCGAGCTTGGTTTTGCCCGCAACCAAATTGCCGAGTTCCACAGCCGCGAGCGCGCAAATATATGCGCTTATCGGATTCCCCGGCGTACCTTTTTGCGCAATCATACCGAAAAGCGTTTCGGCAGACCCGTTAAGGCTAACGATTATCGACGAATAGGTGATTTTTGCGCCTATAATTTGTTCGGCGTAAGCCCCTATAAAGCCAGCTACCACGGCAGAAAACACGACTAAGCCCTTAGCTTTTAGCTTCGAAGCTATTCCGACGCCTATTCCCGCGCCCATCATAACGCTTGCAACCGTGCCTATAAGCGTAAAAATCGCGCCGACCGACGACGCGCACGCTTTTACGAACAGCGAGCCTATCGTTTTTAAAATCGTGCCCGCGATTAAGGTTACGAATAGCCCTTGCGCCATGCCCGAAAACGCGTCGATAAACCAGCGCTGTGCTAAATTTTTAAAAAACCCGCTTGTTTTAACGTCCGCTTTAACGTCCGTTTTTTGCTCGAATTTTTCGACTTTTTCCGTTTCTTGCACGTTTTTTTCTAAAGTATCCATAGTTTTTCCTTTATTTTTTCGAATATAAATCTTACAAAGTTTTATAGTTTAATTTCGACTAGTTTATTTTCGACCAAATCGCACGAGGTAAGATAAAACTTCGCGCCGTTTAATTCAAGCAATTTATCCGCCCTCGCCTCTTTACCGTGAAGATGCCCGTAAACCGCGGCATCGATTCGATTATCCCGCATGATCTGCAAAATTCCGTTATCTTCGCGCTTGGCGTTAAAAGGCGGAAAATGCGTTATACACACGACTTTATCGCCCTCTTCTTTAAGCCTGTTTGCGGCAAAAAACGCAAGGCGTAATCTTTCGATTTCGCGCAAATAAATTTTTTCGTCCGTTTTAGAAAAATCCGGAGAGCCGGGTACTAACCACCCGCGCGAACCGCAAAAAATCACGTTTTCGAACTTAACGGCATCGTTTTGCAAAAGATAACAGCCAGCGGGCACCTTTTCGCGTATGCGAGAAACGCCCTTCCACCAATAATCGTGGTTGCCGCGCACGAACAACTTTTTACCCTTTAAATTGTTAAAATATTCGAAATCCAACGCCGCTTCCGAATAATTCATAGCCCAGCTTATATCTCCGGCAACGATAACGATATCGTCGTCCGATACTTTCTCGTTCCAATCGCTCGAAATTTTCTGCAAATAGTCGTTCCAATTAGAACCGAAGATATTCATGGGTTTTGGATCGGCAGCCGACATATGAAGGTCGCTTATAGCAAAAATCTTCACTTTATCACCCTTGTTTTTTGTAGCGGTTTGCCCGCAAAACAACGCCAAATTAACTACTAAAAAATTAAAAAAGTCCGTCTATAGGTCGATTAACGGCACTTTCGAAATAACCGCGATAAGGCTATATAAACAGTTTGATTAAATCGATTGAAAGCGAAAAGAGCAGTAGCACTATAAGACCGACGGCGTGAATAGTACCTTCGACTTTTCTGTTCACCGGTTTTTTGCGAATCCATTCGATAGCCACGAATACGGCGCGAGCGCCGTCGAGCGCGGGAATGGGCAATAAATTAAACACAGCCAGCGAAACGCCTATAAGCCCCGCCATTTCTAAGACGTATTTAAAACCCTGAGCAGCGACTTGAGATGTCAGCGCGATAGTGCCTATCGTTCCGCTCATATTGCTGACCGAAAGTCTGCCGGTTAATATTTGCCAAAGCGCCCTAAGCGAAACGGAGCAATTTTTAAAAGAATAAACCACCGCTCTGCCTATATTTTCGAAAAATCCGAAGCGCACGCTTTCGGAAGTCATTCTCCATTGACCGTAAACCGAGGATATATTTAAAAAGTTTAAGCACTCGCTTTCGCTCAAAGTCGAATAGTCTATCGAAGCGTTGGCATCGAGCTCTATCAAAACGCGTTCCGCTTCGGAATCGCTAACCGCGCGCGAAACAAAAATGTACAATTTATCGCCGATTTTAAGCGAACGCACCGCAGAGTAAAGATCTTCTTTAGAATAAGCTCTGGGTAGAGCCGAATAATCCTCGGCTCTTAAAGAATACTCTGATTTTTCGCCGTTTTTGCCGTATATCGTATATCCGTAAAAGTTATCTTCGCCCAAAGAAGAAAGCTCGGAGCTCAAACGTTCGGGCGCGACGGCAGAATAGCGCAAAAGCCAATCGCCCGAGTTTATAATGGTTTTATCGCCGTCGATTAAAACTTTTTCGGCACCGATTATCGTAGCGAACGAAAGACTTTCGAACACGCTCGAATAATCTTGCAAATTTTCGGATGACGGAGTGCTTTTAAGCGTAATTTTTACATTTTTTCTTTCACCGCCGCGCAAAACTTCAGCCGAAACCTCGTCGCCCGCTTTAGTGCCCTCGAGCGCGGCTATCAAATCTGTTGAAAGATAAATATTTTTATCGTTGAGTTTTAAAATAACGTCACCGTCCAGAAGGGTTTGTTCGGTAGGATTTTTAATTTCGAAAGCCTGCACGCACATTTGCCCGTAACCGCAAAAGGCAATCGAAAAAATAAGCACGGCGCTTATAAAATTCATTACCGCGCCGGCGATTAAAACCAGAAGTCTTTGCCACGGTTTTTTATTATTGAAGGCACGGGGGTCCGAATTATCCTCGTCCTCGCCCTCGAATGCGCAATATCCGCCGAGCGGCAACGCGCGAATAGAAAAAACCTCGCCGTTTTTCGCCGTACGCTTATAAAGCGCGGGTCCCATGCCTATTGAGAATTCGTTTACGCGGAAATCGAATAATTTAGCAACGATATAATGCCCGAATTCGTGCACGGTTATCATAAACATTAGTATTAAAAGCGCGGCGACGACCGAAAGCACGGTACCTATAACCCCGCTTGCGTTTAAATTAAAAATTAAGCACTGAATATTTTGGTTCAAATCGATTACTCCTTAAAAGTACGAGCGCACTCTTTCGCCTTGAAGTCTATATAGGCGAGGTTTTCATAGGTTATGGACAGATTTTCGCACTCGGAAATCGCTTTTTCGATGCGAGCGGCGATTCCGTTATAAGCTATTTGCCCGTTTAAAAACATTTTTACGGCTTGTTCGTTGGCACCCGATGCGGCGCAAGGCACACACCCGCCCGCTTTTGCAGCCGCCAACGCGAGCGAAAAACACGGATACCGCTTTTCGTCTACGTTATAAAAATGCATCGGCTTAGCGGTGAAATCGAAGGGTTCGACCGCGCAATCTTCACGTTCGGGATAAGAAAGCGAAAGCTGAATGGGAAGCTCCATAGAAGGATTCGCTATCTGCGCGATAACCGCATTATCGTTAAATCGAACCATCGAATGAATCGCGCTTTCGGGATGAATAAGCACTTGTATTTTATCTAGCTCGCAATTAAAAAGGTGCATCGCCTCGATAACTTCGAGCCCCTTGTTGAACATAGTCGCGCAGTCGATAGTAATTTTTGCACCCATCTGCCAATTAGGATGCTTTAAAGCTTGCTCGGGCGTAACGTCGCCGAGTTTTTCGACGGGAACGTCACGCAAGGCACCGCCGCTTGCCGTAAGCAAAATCTTGTTAAAATCGGCTAGTCGATTAAAATTTAAAGCTTGCCATATAGCCGAATGTTCGCTGTCGACCGGGATAATTTCGACGCCGTTTTTTTTCGCGAGCGGCATAACTATTTCGCCCCCCGCGACTAGCGCTTCTTTGTTAGCCAAAGCGACGTTTTTTTTGCGATTTATCGCCTCGATAACGGCTTTAAGCCCGCAAAACCCCACGACGGAAACGAAAACCACGTCCGCTTCGTCGCAAACGCAATGTTCCAAAGCGTGTTCGCCTGTAAAAAGCGTAACGCCGCTAGGCAAAACGCCCGCCTCGAAAACGCGCTCGGGATTAGTAAGCCCCGCGACGGCGGGTTTGAATTCGCGAATTTGTTCGCCCAAAAGCTTAGCGTTCGAGCCGCAACACAGCGATACTATTTTGTATTTTTCGGGATAACGCCTAACGACTTGCAACACTTGCCTGCCGATAGAGCCGGTACTTCCGAGTAACGCGATTTTTTTCATTTTAATTTTTACCTGCTTTAGAAAAGCGACCTTTTTGGTCGCAGGAATTTAAAAAAACGACGAAGAACGAACTTGTGCTTTTTAATGTTTTTTTAAGTTGCAACGCTAATAACGGTTAGATGCGAGCACAAGCAGGCGTTCGGAGTTTTTTAAAGGGAGCGACCTTTTGGTCGCAGGAATTTAAAAAAACGACGAAGAACGAACTTGTGCGAAGTATATAAACGTTATTAGATAAAGGTTACTGCGAGCCAAATAAAAGGCGCCGCAAAGGACATACCGTCTACACGGTCTAACATGCCGCCGTGACCGGGGAATATTTTACCGGAATCTTTGACGCCGACGCGACGTTTGATATAACTTTCGGCAAGGTCTCCGATTTCGGTTAAAACGGCGCCGACAAAACCGACGAGCGCGAAATACAAAAAGGGGCTTACCGAACCGCCGTATTCGACGGCATGTTGCGCATTAAGCACTACGTAAGTTAAAATTCCGCCGCCCGTTCCGCCGACAAGCCCGCCGATAGCACCGCTGACAGTTTTTTTAGGACTAATGGCGGGGCAAAGTTTTTCACCCTTAAAAACGATTCCCGTAAGAAAAGCGAGCGTATCCGCAAGCGGAGAAACGACGAATAAAAGCGTAAGCGCGACGAGCGAGTTGTTATCCAAGTCGTTGAGCATAAACATCGTAAGCTGCAAAACTCCGGGATAAAAAAGACACAAAGCCGAATAAGCAAGTCCGTCGAGCGGCTCTTCTTTTTTTGAAAAGATAGAAACGGTTATTATTATCATAACCGCCGCTATATAGGTAGACGAAGCTAAAACCAAGCCCGAATAGCCCTCGGAGAAAGGAAATTCTTCGCCCAAGAAAAACGCCGCGAGCGCAAGCGCTTGCCCGCCGATAACGACTATTTTTTGGAATATATTTATTTTTTTACTTACGAGCTCGGTCATTTCGTAAGTAGAAAACAACGAAATTAACGCGAGATATACGTAAAACCAGCGATAATTAAGCGTACGTAAGGCAAAAAAGCCTAAGGTTACCGCCACCAACATCGCTCCGGTGATAGTTCTTTTTAACATAATTTTTTTAGTTTATCATCGTAATATTATGCTTAAAAAATAAATTTTAAGCCTTTTTGATACATTTTTGAGATTTTTAAGTATTTTTATATACACAACCCGATTTAAAAACTTAAACTTTGCCGAAACGGCGTTTTCTGCTCGAAAACCAATCGAGAGCGGATTTAAATTCGTCCGCCGTAAAGTCGGGCCAAAGCGTATCCGTAAAATACAATTCGGCATAAGAGCTTTGCCAAAGCAAGAAATTACTCAGTCGCTTTTCGCCGCCCGTACGAATAACCAAATCCACGTCGGGAATATCCGCGGTATAAAGATATTGTTGCATAAGCTCGGGCGTAACTTGCTTTTCGCCCGAGGCGATTATTTTTTCGGCGGCAAGGCAAAGTTCTTGGCGCGAGCCGTAATTAAAACACAGATTAAGCACGTGCAAATCACAACTCGCCGTTTGTGCCTCCAGTTCGTTTATTTTTTTAAGCGACTTGTCGTTTAAAATGCTTTTATCGCCGCTGACTATAAAACGCACTCCGTTTTTTTGGGCACGCTCGCCCTCTTTGATAATTCCACGGTCTAAAAGCTCGACGAGTTTTTTAACTTCACCGCTCGGACGGGAAAGATTTTCGCAAGACAACGCGTAAAGCGAAAGCGCATAAATCCCGCCGGAAAACGCCGCGTCTACTATATCCGAAACGATTTCGGCACCCTTTTTGTGTCCGAAACTGCGGTCTTTTCCGCGAGAAGTCGCCCATCTGCCGTTGCCGTCCATAATAATCGCGACGTGTAAACGCTTCGAATTCAAGGCAAAATCGCCGACGGATTTTTCACTCTCGGCGTCGGCGTTTTTTGTTTTTTTTATATTTTCGGCGTTTTTAACGTCCTTGGCGTTTTTTAAAGTTTTATCGTTTTCAAACATAAAACAAGCCTTTCAAGACATTAAGCTTATACGGTCATAACGTCTTTTTCTTTTTCGCTAGAAGCTTTTTCGATTTTTTCGATAGCGTCGGAAACGGTTTTTTCCACGGTATCGGTAAAATCGGCTAATTCGTCCTCGGTTATTTCCTTAGCGTTTTTAAGTTTTTTAAGTGCGTCTAAGGTATCGCGACGAACGTTACGAACGGCGACTTTAGAATCCTCGGTCATTTTTTTAACCTGTTTTACGAGTTCTTTTCTGCGTTCTTCGGTAAGAGCGGGGAACACGAGTCTTATAACGTTACCGTCGTTGGTGGGAGTAAGACCGATATTAGCCGAAAGTATAGCTTTTTCGACCGCTTTTAAAAGCGATTTATCCCACGGAGCGACGACCAAGCACTGCCCGTCTACAACCGAAAGATTGCCCACTTGATTGATGGGCGAAGGCGTGCCGTAATAATCTACGGTAACCCTGTCTAAAACATGCGGATTAGCTCTGCCGACGCGAACTTGCAAAAGTTCCGATTTAAAAACGTTTACGGTTTTTTCGCATCTTTCGTCGTTTTCTAAAAGTAAGGTTTCGATTTTTTCCATATCGGCTGCCATAAAAATTGCTCCTTATAAATGTTTTTAATTTATGATGTGTTTTATGATTTTAAGAATGATTTACGACCGAAATTTATCTTATCCAAGTACCCATTTCTTCACCCGAAGCGGCGCGAACGATGGCGTTCTTTTCGTTAAGACCGAAAGCCAAAATGGGAGTTTTGTTTTCCATACAAATGGTAACCGCGGTGGTATCCATTGCCTTAAGTTCCTGCTTGATAAAATCGATATAAGAAATTTCGTCGTATTTTTTAGCGTTAGGATTAACCTTGGGATCGCTATCGTAAATACCGTCTACGTTTTTAGCGAGTAAAATTACGTCGGCATTGATTTCGGCAGCTCTTAAAGCCGCCGCGGTGTCGGTAGAAAAGAAAGGATTTCCCGTGCCGCAACCGAAAATTACTACTCTGCCCTTTTCCAAATCGGCAACCGCTTTTCTGCGAATATACGGCTCAGCAATGCGACTCATGGTAATAGCGGTTTGCACACGAGTGGGTACTCCCTTTTGCTCGATTGCGTCTTGTAAGCAGAGCGCGTTCATAACTGTGGCGAGCATGCCCATATGATCGGCGGTACTTCTGTCCATCGCAACACCCTGACGACCGCGCCAGAAATTTCCGCCGCCTACGACTATTCCTATCTGAACGCCCATTTTGACCGCTTCGGTTATTTGCCCCACGACCTCGTTTACGACAGCTTCGTCGTAACCCATTTTTCCTTCGCCGGCGAGCGCCTCGCCGCTGATTTTAAGTATAACGCGCTTATATTTTGCCTGCATAATTTTCTCCGATGCCGCAAACGCTTTGTCATTTTGCAAGAATCGAGCAAAACCTGCGCAAAATCGTCCGCGACGCATTTTTTCGTTCACGTATATTATACAATATTATTTGCGATTTGTCTATATTTCTCGCGCAAAAAACGAAATCTCCGACTTATTTACGGCAAAATTCCGCCGAAAAAACAAAATATTACAATAAAAAAGCGCGGCAAAAAGCCGCGCCGAAGTTATTATTCGATTTTTTGCCGCTTTTAAAACAAAATCTTCGCGTTAGTACTCGTAGTCGATAGCGACCGAAGAACTGACGTTCGCGTGCATATAGGTTTTTACAACCGAGCAATGATACTCGTCGTTTTGATAATCCGAAAGCGCGTTTTTATCTACCACGTCGACAGCCAAAAACAAATCGTAAGAACGAGCGGAATGTAAAAAATCCACGCCTACTTCCACGTTTTTCGCACTAGGGACGTTATCGCGCATCGAAATCAATAATTCTCGCGCTTTTTCGATTTTGCTTTTATCTTCGAACTTAAACAATACGATATGTTTTATCATTTTCTTTCTTTTTGCTACCGTTTTATTTTAACTTTTTTACGTAAGAGCGGCGGCGTTTATGCTGAACGTGCTCGAAAAACTTCCACTGCGCCTGAATGGAATAATTGTATTCGAGGCAAAGGTTGGTTTCGCAATATTCTATGTCTTTTTCGAGCATCAGCTTGATAAGTCCGTCTAAAACGATACTGTTTACGCCTAAATTTCTGTACTCGGGTAAAACGGCGATAAGCGCTAAATCCAAACGCTTCGGTTTTTTGAGTATTTTCAGCAGTTTGCAGATGGTTTTGGGATAAAGTTTTCCGTTTCCGCCCGCAAGCGCGTCGCCTATGGAGGGGAAGCACAAGCCGAACCCGACTACTCGGTCGTTTTTATCCAAAATCGCGCCTATGTAGTCTTTTTTTATTATAAGGTCGAACTGACTTACGATTTGTTCTTTCATGCGTTCCGTAAACGGAACGGTGCCGTAGAGTTCCTTATATCCCTCGTCCAAAACGTAGACCATCTGGTCTTTATATTTATTTAAGAAATCACGCGCGCTTTTGCTTTCCGCCATGCGCAAACCGTATTTTTCCAAAACCTTTTTGGAAATGCGCTCTATTCTTTCGTTGACGGCTTTGGGCTTGAATAAGCGATATTCCAGCCAATCTACGTCTTTTTCGTATCCGCAAGCCTCGATAAGCTCGGCATAATAAGGATAATTGTATTGCTCTTCGAACGTATTGGTTTGGTCGAAGCCTTCTATCAAAAGCCCCTCCCTTTCCAAATCGGAAAAGCCGAGCGGACCGCAAACGGTGTCGTATCCGCGACTAAGCGCCCAGTTTTCAACCGCGTCAAAAAGCGCCCGCGCAACCTCTAAATCGTCGATAGCGTCGAACTTGTTAAAGCGCACGCGAAGTTCGCCCGTCTTTTTGTTGCTGGCATGCTGAATGGTGCCCGATATGCGTCCCACCGTTTTTTCGCCGTCTAGGGCTAAAAAATATACGCTTTCGCAAGTGTCGTAATAAACGTTTTTCTTGCTGAAAATCTTTTTTTCGTCGCCGTAAAGCGGGGGGACGTAGCAGGGATTGCCTTTATATAATTCGTTCGGGAAGTCTAAAAACTTTTTCCTATCCCTCGCGGAAATTACTTCTTTTATCGTTATCATTGAATGACTCTCCATTCTTTTTTTAGCCGTTAAGCCGATTTTAGCCGTAAGCGCGGTTCGGCAAGCGCTTTATTTCGCCCGTTTGCGAATTATTGTTCTAAAATTCCTACGTTGGTTACGCCGTCGGATTCGGCAAACTTAACGCTTATAACCTCTGCAAGCGAAGTGGGAACGTTTTTGCCTACGTAGTCGGGGCGAATGGGAAGCTCGCGATGCCCGCGATCGATTAAAACGGCTAGCTGAATGGTTTTCGGTCTGCCTATTTTCATAATCGCGTCGATGGCGGCACGCACCGTTCTGCCCGTAAAAATAACGTCGTCGCACAAAATTACGTCTTTGTCGCGAATATCGAAGTCTATTTTACTGCCGTTAACTTCGGGCGTTTCGGAAAGTTCGGAAAGGTCGTCGCGATAAAGAGTAATATCCAGCTCGCCGACAGGAACCTTTTCGCCCTCTAAAGCGTAAAGAGCGCTTGAAATCCGCGAAGCAAGCGGCACTCCGCGAGTTTTTATGCCGACCAAGGCAATTCCTCCGGCACCCTTGTTTTTTTCGATTATTTCATGCGAAAGCCGCGTTACCGCGCGGTTTATCGCCGTTTCATCCATCAGTACGGTTTTTAAACGCATTTTACGCATCCTTTTTTCCGCCGCGCGAGCCGCAAACCGCCACGCTAAGCCTCTTATACTTAGATTATATCATATTTTTATTGTTTTTGTAAATAAAAAACGCGACCGAAAATCCGCTTTTTACCATTAAAAATTATTTAAAAAGCTGTAAAAACAATATGGATTTTTCGTTATTTTTGCCGATTTTTTATTTTTCTGTTAAATAAATCGCCTTTTACACTTTTTAATCACACGAATATTTTTTTACAACTGCCCGATTCTTTTTCTTTTTTCACACGATCATTTATCGCAAAGCAAAAAACGTTTATCCTGTTTTCTACTGAAAAAAATTATGCGAAATATGCGATAATCGACCTATAGCCCCACTTTTGTTATACTTTTGCATTGCTCGGCAATCTCTCCGACGGTATCGTAAAGCCGATAAGAAGAAAGCAAACTAAGCGTTTCGGCGCGGTTTAAAAAAATACTCGAGCCGCTTTTTTCGCATGTTATTTCGAGCTCGAAAAAGCTTTTGTCCGAAACCGCGGTTAAAAGCTGTTTTAAGGTTATTTGCGAAGAAACGACCAGTTTTTTGCTTTCTTTAACGCCTTGCGGAACAAACGAGCGATTCGCGTAAGTTTTTACATAAGAACTTTCCTTTCCCTTAAAAAACGCGCCGAAAAGCAAAAAGAGCGAAAAAAACAACAGCGACAAATTTATCGCGTTAAAAATCGAATAAACGAACAGTCCGAGCAGAAAAAATCCTATTGTCGCGCCCGATATTCTGGTTATTAAAAGCGCGGTTTTATACTTCATTTTTTGCGACAAAAACGCACAAAGCACTCTGCCGCCGTCTAACGGATAGGCAGGCAATAAATTTACCGCGGCTATCGAAAGATTGCAAAAAAACGCCGTATCGGTATACGGGTAGCTTTCGGGAATCAGCCACCAAAGCGCGGCGAAAAAGGTGCACGCGCACAAATTTACGAGCGGTCCGCTCATCGCGACCGAAAGCTCGTCTTTAGGCGAAAGTCCGCCTATAGCTCCGTTAACGACGGCTCCGTACGGCATAAGCGAGATTTTATTCATCTTATATCCCAAGCGTTCGGCGCATATCGCGTGTCCGAATTCGTGCAAAAGAGCGGTGAGCGTGCTAGCCAAAAATAAAAATACTTTGCCGGTTAGGGCAAAGTATAATCCGAAAACGAAAAACAGAGGATGAATCGAAAATTTCATTTGTTCCAAACTATAGAATTTTCTTTCGCCGCGTATTCGGTTATGAGCTTTTCGTCATCGTAAAGATAAACCGAAGCTCCTTGCTCTGTATGACAGAGCGGAATTTTCGCGTTTACGCTTTCGCCCTCGCTAAAGCACACGAAATCCGCGCCCGTAACCACGCTTTTAAACGTGTCGCTATGGCTGACGGTAACCGTATATTTACCGTCGGAGCTTTTTTCGATTTTAGAAATTTTGCCGTCGCAAACGGGATAAATAAAACTTTCGCCGCTAACGTTTATAACACCCTCGGTATAAGTAAGCCCCTCTCCTCTCACGGGCAAATTGAGCGAAAAATCGCTGTAAACGCGATTATCCGTTTGCGTTTGGTTGCTTCCGAACACACTTTTAAACAAAGTATTCATGCCGCTGTTTTCCCAAAAAACGTTGGTGAGTATTATAGCCGCGGCAAGCAAAAAAACGGCGACGAGTTGGACGGTTATAATTCTATCCTGCCTTTTTTCGGGATTTTTGACGAATCTCCAAAACGCGCGGGCGTTTTTTTTGTCGGACGTACCCTCGTTAAACCCGCCGACGCCGATTTCCGCGTTTGCGCTTTCGGAATAATCGCGGGCAACGTTTCCTTTAGAAAAATTCGCGGCGTTTTCCGAAGAGTCCGCCTTTAAATTTTGCTCGTCCGAAATTAAAGCAGAGCCGAAATTTGCGTTTTCGCACAAATCTTTTTCGGCGCAGTCGTAACAATTATCGGCAAGCGCCCCTTCTATTTTGGAGTTTACCTCTTTAATAAGCTTGCGTTTTTTAAAAAGGCGGCGGCGTTTGTGCACGTATTCGCAAGAAGCGAGCGGGAATTCTATCATTTTTTCGTATTCTAAACTTTCGTTCATCAAAAAAAGCTCCTTTAATTTTCTCGCTTTAAAATATGCTGAGAAAAACGCGTTTAGAACGATTTTTATTCGTCAAAAAGAACGCAGTTGATTTTTTATCGGTTTTTTGCTTGCTTTTTCGGTCGCAAAATAATAAAATTATAATAAGCAAACGACAAACAATAAGCAGACGACAAATTGATTTTTAAGGTACTTTAGATGAAAACGAACTTAGCTTCAAAAAATTTAAGCGCACGAACTTTAAGCATAAAAGCGAACCTGCTTTCGACGACAGCAAGCGAGCAAACGGCAAGCGGACTTAAGCCCTTTTTGATAACGGCGGGCATAATAGTCGCCGTGCTTTTAATAGTGCTTGTAACGGCGAAGCTGTTAAAATCGCCGAAATATCGCAAAAAAAGCTCGCTTTTAACCGAGTGCGAAATGGCTTATTACAACGCGCTTTTAAACGTTTTGGGCGGAAAATATTTACTTTTGCCGCAAATCAACCTCGCTACGGTAATAACGAAAATCGGCGAAGGGGGCAGAACGGAACTTTTCAGAAACGCCGACTTCGGAATTTTCACTTACGACCTCGAACCGATAGCATTGATAGAAGTAAACGACGCCTCGCACGAGCGAAAAGACCGCAAAGAACGCGACAAAAAAGTAAATAAAATCTGTAAAAAAGCTGGGCTTCCGCTGATTACCTTCAAAACTTCCGACGGAATAGACGAAGAACGCTTTTATCGCGAGCTAAAAAAATATATTCATTAAATAAAGCTCGTTTTTCGGCGAGCAATTCGCGCAAAAGGTGCTTTGATAAAATCAGATTTTAAAAACAACCTAAAAAACCGTTGACAACGCGGAATATCGGTGCTATACTTAACTAGTAATTTTATTAAAGGCTATGAAGGAATAAGTAATTCTTTTCCCACCCTCGCAAAAAGAGAAAGGGACCTAGGCTGAAATTCCCCTGCGAGAAAAAAGAACGAAACCGCTCCCGAGCCGCACGCGTAAAGTCCGCCGCGTTTTATCGCGTTTAAGCGGAAAAGCGTCGCCGCTACTCTTTGCGTTAAAAGTATTTGATTAAGTTAAAAATCAAGGTGGAACCGTGCGTATCTAAAGCACCCTTGCGACTTTTTTGTCGCGAGGTTTTTTTGTTTTTTAAGCACAAAAGTTGCTAAAAAAAGCAAAAAACGCCAAACAAAAACAAATAAAATTAAGTAAAAATAAAAACGGAAGGTAAATCATGAAAGTAATTTTTAACGACGGAACGACGGGCGAATGCCCTCAAGGCGAAGAGCTTCACGTAATTCGCCACACTGCGGCGCACATTATGGCGCAAGCGATAAAAAGACTTTTTCCGCAAGCGGACTTTGCATACGGTCCCGCTAACGAAAAGGGCTTTTATTACGACGTAGATTTAGGCGACGACAAACTTTCGGACGAGGATATTTTAGCTATCGAAAAAGAAATGAAAAAGATAGTTAAAGAAAATTTGCTTTTAAAGGCGTTTACCCTCCCGCGCGAAGAAGCAATCGCGCTTATGCAAAGCCGCGGCGAAAAATATAAAGTAGAACATATCGGCGACCTTCCCGACGACGCCGTTATAAGTTTTTATCAGCAAGGCGAGTATATCGACATGTGCGTGGGACCTCACCTTTGCTACACCAAAGCGCTTAAGGCGTTTAAGCTTTTAGGTCAGTCGGGCGCGTATTGGAAGAACGACAAAAACAACAAAATGCTAACCCGCGTTAAGGGCACGGCGTTTGCCTCTCAGCAAGAATTAGACGATTATTTAAAGCTTTTGGAAGAGGCTGAAAAGCGCGACCATCGCCGCATCGGCAAAGAAATGAACTTGTTTATGCTGTGCGACGAAGCGCCCGGCTTCCCCTTCTTTTTGCCGAAGGGCATGCAGCTTAAAAACGCGCTTATCGATTATTGGCGCGACATTCACACCCGCGAAAACTACGTTGAAGTTTCGACTCCGATGATAATGAACCGCAATCTTTGGGAAACGAGCGGACACTGGGATCACTACAAAGACAATATGTATTCCACGATTATCGACGAGGAAACCTATTGCGTTAAGCCCATGAACTGCCCGGGCGGAGTTTTGGTTTATAAAAGCAAGCCGCATAGCTATCGCGACCTGCCTTTGAGAATAGGCGAACTCGGATTGGTTCATCGCCACGAACTTAAAGGCGCGCTTCACGGATTATTCCGCGTTCGTTGCTTTACTCAAGACGACGCGCACGTATTTATGCGCCGCGAACAAATCACCGACGAAATAGTAGGAGTCGTTCATCTTATAAACGAAGTTTACACCAAGTTCGGCTTCAAGTATTTCGTAGAACTTTCTACCCGCCCCGAAAACAGCATGGGCAGCGACGAAGATTGGCAAGCCGCCACCGACGGACTTAAAACCGCCCTCGAAAAACTTAACCTTCCCTACACGATTAACGAAGGCGACGGCGCGTTTTACGGTCCGAAAATCGACTTCCACTTAGAGGACAGCTTAGGTAGAACCTGGCAATGCGGAACTATTCAACTAGACTTCCAGATGCCTTTAAACTTCGGGCTGGAATACGTAGACGAAAGCGGCAAAATGCAACGTCCCATAATGATTCACCGCGTTTGCTACGGCTCGATTGAACGCTTTATCGGCATAATAACCGAGCATTTTGCGGGTAAATTCCCCGTTTGGCTCGCCCCCACGCAAGCTAAAGTGTTGCTCGTTTCCGAAAAATACGCCGATTACGGCAAAAAAGTTTACGAAGCCTTACGCGCCGCCAAAGTCCGCGTAGAACTCGACGACCGCAACGAAAAAATCGGCTATATGATTCGCGAAGCGCAGGTTATAGACCGCGTGCCCTATATGCTCATAATCGGTCAGCAAGAAGAAGAAAACGGCACCGTTTCGGTCCGCAATCGCGACACAGCCGAAACGATTACCTTAAAACTCGAAGACTTCGTTGCAAAAATTACCCGCGAAATAGCCGACAGAATTTAAGTTTGGCGAATAAGTTTAATTAAATGATAAAAAAGTGCAATAGACTGGTAAAATTCGCTATTGCAAAAGCGCGCATGTTTTGATAGAATTATTGCGAATTGTATAAACTAATATATACACTATTAGTAATACGAATAAGGAGCTATTTTCTATGAAAAAATTTATATGCGCGCTTATTTTTTGTTTAGCGCTCACCTTTACCCTATCCGCGCTTGGCGGTTGCTGGGGCGGTGGCGGCGGAAACTACGGCGGCTCGTCCTATAACGAGCCCGAAGACCCCAACGAACCGAGCTTGGATTTTATACTCAATTCCGACGGACAAAGCTATTCGGTAAGCGTTGGCACTTTCGAGGGAACCGAAGTGGTTATCCCCGCCGAATACGACTCGTTGCCCGTTACGGCTATAGCAAACAACGCGTTCGAAGATAAAAGCGAAATAACGAGCATAACCGTTCCGGAAAGCATTACTTCGGTCGGCGACGAATGTTTTAGAGGTTGCACCGGGCTTACGAGCCTGTCTCTCCCGAGCAGCGTTACCTATATAGGCGAAAGCGCGTTTTACGGATGCAGCGGACTTACAAGCCTTTACGTTCCGAGCAGTATAACTTATTTCGGTGACAACGCGCTTAAAGGTTGCGACGCTTTAACCTATACCGATTACGAAAACGCAAAGTATTTCGGCAACGAAGAAAATCCTTATTTGGTTTTAATCCAAACGAACGATACTTCGATTACGTCTTTCGATTTTAACGAAAACACTAAGATTATTTACAGCAACGCGTTTAACAAATGCTCTTCGCTTGAAAGCGTTACCGTTCCGTCTAACGTAACTTCGATAGACAGTTATGCTTTTAATAAATGTGGCGCGCTTAAAAACCTCACGATAGAAACGGGAACGAGTTATATCGGAAATTACGCTTTTTCGGACTGTTCGGCGCTTACGAGCCTCGTTATCCCCGAAGGCGTTATCAAAATCGGCGAAGGCGCGTTGAGAAATTGCACGAGCCTTCAAACCTTAAGCCTCCCCTCTTCTTTAAAGAATATAGGTGGCAACGTGTTCGCCAATACCGAAAATTTGCAATATAACCAATACGACAACGCGTTATATTTAGGCAACGATTCTAACCCCCACGTGGTTTTGGTTAAAGGCAGCGATGCATCTATAACCTCTTGCACCATTCACCAAAACACAAAAATAATATACTCTAATGCCTTTAAAAATTTCAATCATATTGAATCCATTACTATTCCCGACGGCGTTATTACTATCGGCGATTACTCTTTCAACTACTGTACGAGCCTTCACAACCTCATCATTCCCGAAAGCGTTACGTATATAGGCAATTATTCCTTCTATCAATGCTGGGGCTTAAGACATCTCGTGATACTTACCAACTCGGCGCCTATAGGTTTAAAAGCCTTCGAAGGATGCGTCGACCTTTACGAAGTAAATCGCGCGTATCAAGAATTAATAGGAAAAATTTATTTTAAAGGCACTAAAGAAGAATGGGCTAACGTTATGGCAAACGCGGAATGCCACAACATCACCAAAAACGCCCCCACCTATTTCTACAGCGAAACGGAACCCGCCGAAGCCGGCAATTATTGGCACTTTAACGAAAGCGGAGAAATCTCCCTCGTTTGGTAAAAAACAAACTTTTAGTTTTCGTATTGGTAAAAAAAACAAATTTTTACGTTCGACAAAAGCAAAATCAAAAATCATAAAAACCCGCCGAAACAGTCGATAATCGACCTATAGGCGGGTTTTTTGTTTTGCATTTTTACAAGTCATTCTGAGTAAGCGAATTTATTCGCGTAGGCGAAGAATCTCAGCCTTCCTTGTGTAAAGGAAGGTGGCACGCGATAGCGTGACGGAAGGATTGTTGTTTGATTATTTGTCAACCCCTCAGGCGCTTCGCGCCAGCTCCCCTTGCACAGTGGAGCCAGATCCCTCGACTAACACTCGCTCAAGATGACGCTTTAAAATATATTCGCTCAAAATGACCGATAAAACAATTTTCAAAACACCAAAAAAGCTCGCGAAAAGCGAGCTTTTTTGGTGTCTTTTATTATCCGATTATTGTTTTTTTACAACTCAACTTCGCCGTCGGTACAAATAACTTTTTCCGCGGGCACGTTATAATTCCACCCGCGTCCTTTTTCAATAGATTTCCATTGTTTAATAGTCCCGCTAAATTTAATTTCTGCTAACTCGTTGCAACCATAGAATGCCTCACTACCGATAGATGTAACGCCATTACCTATGGTAACGCTTATTAAGGACCAACAACAGTCAAACGCTTGACTCCCCACCGAAGTAACACTGTCGGGAATAGTAATACTTGTCAATGACGAGCAATATGCGAATGCACTTTTTCCAATCGAAGTAACACCGTTGCCGATTGTTACGTTTGTTAATTCTCTGCAATAACTGAATGCATCATCACCGATAGAAGTAACGCTGTCGGGAATAGTAACGCTTGTTAATTCACTACAATCGTAAAACGTATAATCGTCGATAGAACTAACGCTATTCGGAATAATTATGCTTGTTAATCCTCTACAACCATAGAAAGCTCTAGAACCGATAGAAGTAACACCATTTGGTATAACTATATTAGATAAATTTTCAAGAAAAGCAAACGCAAATTCAGCAATAGAAGTGACCGACCCGTTATCCGGAATGACACTTCTGTTACAACCCGCAATTAAAATTTTACTATCTGTTTCTATTAAACAATTGTTTTCACTATGATATTTTGTGTTACCTTCTGCTACAATTATTTCATTAAGCCTCTCGCATTTAGCAAATGGAGCCCCCCCCGATATGTGTAACGCTGCTAGGGATTGTAATACTTCTTAAATCGGAACAAGCAAATGCCTCATAACCGATAGATGTAACGCTGTCGGGAATAGTTATTTCCGCTAAATTACGGCAAAAACTAAACGCGGCATCACCGATAGAAGTAACTTTGTTTGGAAGAGTAATATTCATAAAACTACAATAACCAAATGCACCAAACCCAATAGAAGTAAGTAAACTATCATCGGGAATTGTTACGCTAAATAAATGTTCACAATAAGCAAATGCAAAATGCCCAATATGGGTGACGCTATTTGGAATTGTTATGCTTGTTAATCCTCTACAACCATGCAAATCATAATCATTACCCATGTAGCAAAAGGCTCTAGATGCAATAACTTTAGTTTTATTATTAATTTCGCAAGAGGTAATAGATATTTCTTTCGGTGCCATAAACACAACATAAGGATTATCGTTATTGCCTAAATAAAGCCCGTTGTCATATTCGTTGAATTGCAAATTATCACAACCATAAAATGCACCACCGATAGTATAACTTTCATATGGATATTCAGATTTTAAGCCGCCACTAATATCAATAACGCTTTCGGGAATAGTTATTTTTGCTAAACTACGGCAATAACTAAACGCACCGTTTCTGATTGTTGTAACCGGTTTTGATCTGTATTCCGCTGGGATAACTATTTCGGTCTCGGTGCAAGTGCCTTGATAGCTGACGGAATAGCTTTCTCCGTCATCATTTAAATGAAAAACCAAACCAATATAGTTCGAATCGGTTGCGTCGCAACCTTCGTTAATGCAAACGCCGTTGACAAAATTATGTTCGAGCATTTCGATATCGGCAACTTCACCCTTGCCGCACCTTAAACAATAACGACCTTGTTTGCCTACGGAATGGCAAGTCGCGGGTATTCCCTCTGTCCAAGGCGACCAAATATGCGAGCACGGAGTATCGCTCCACCTTGCGTAAACTTCGAGTTTTACAATCGTAGTATCTTCTACCTTGCCGATAAACGGCTTTTCCCAGATACCTTTATCTAAATACCAGCCGCCGAAAACGCAGTCCTCTTTTTTAGGATCTTCGGGCATTTCAACGGTGTTGCCGTCTTGTAAATTGACCACCGCGTAAACTTCGTCGTCCACGATAAACGTAACTTCTACGTTTACGTCGTCGCAAGCGGCAAATACCGTAAGCGCGATTGCTAAAAGCATCACCGTAGCGAAAAGTTTTAGTAAAAAGTGCTTTTTCATAAGATTCCTCTCCTCTTAATGATTACTAGGTTATATTCACGCGGTTTGTTTTTAACGCATCGCGTGCGTAACCGAGCTATAATTATATATATTATCATATCCCCCCCCCCCCCCCATTTTTGTCAAGTATTTTAATACCGTTTTTTAAAATAATTAAAACTTTTTTTAATGAGTCATCCTGAGCAAGCACGTTTTTTTATAATGAGTCATTCTGAGCGGAGCGAGGAACGAGCGCGCCGAAGAATCTTGTTTGATTGTCCACGAATTACTCCAACGAGATCTTTCGACTCGCTAACGCTCGCTCAAGATGACGAGTGAAAAAAATACGCTCGCTCAAGATGACGCATAATAATGCGCGAGCAATGCAAACTAAGGCTCTCTTGTGTAAAGAGAGCTGTCGCCGAATGGTGACTGAGAGATTGTTGCTTGACTATCGGTCAACCCTTCAGTCGGCTCTGCCGACAGCTTCCCTTACACAGGGAAGCCAACGTTCGCTCAGAACAACCTATAAAAAACCGCGAAAAAACCCGCCGAAACAGTCGTTAATCGACTTATAGGCGGGTTTTTGTGGTTTTTAAACAAATATTGATTTATGCTATTTTTATCTCTGTTCGTAATTCTTCGGTTACTTCGATCAGTCAACGTATGCCATCAAAGTTTCGATTTTTACACCGGCGCTTAAGCCGTAATATGACTGAGTTGTTATCCATTCTCCGGTATCGAACGAGTCATATTTAGTCCAACCGTCCTCGGTATAATCGTAGTGTGTTTTCGTAGCCTTACCCTCGTACATTTCGCCTATTTGCGACCATTTTTCATTGCCGTCCTCGTCTTTTTCGCAACGATAAACGACTGCGTAAATGGGTGAGTGATACGGATGCACATCTTGCTTTGTGCCCGTTATTTCTTCGGGAGTCAAATACAAAGTTATTTCTTTTCCGTTAGAAGAATCGCCGTCTATATCCTCGCGCTTAATTAAGACGGTTACGTTCGTTTTTTCGCCATCGATATCGAGCATGAGTTTATTCTCTCCGTCTACGGTGAATAGTTTTTCAATCGCTTCGGAATCCACGCCCGAACTTCCGACGACGTTACCTATATACGATTTACCGTTATCGTTATTGGGACGCGAGCCGGTGGTATTTTCGAACGCATCGTTTAGCTGTTCGAATAAAGTTTTGCCATCTTCGTTTTCGGTTTTATCATTCAAAATGCTTTCGAACCGCTCGAGCGCGTTATCTACCGCGATATCCGGGACGTATTCGCTTGCGGGAATAAACGAAAAATTAACGGCGGAATTTAAAACGGTGTTTTTCGCAGAAGCCGTAGCAACGTAAGAAAATTCTGCGATAAAAGTCAGCCCCGCACCGACGGCGAGAGTATCGCCGACTTTCAAATCGGTTACCGAAACGGTTATATCCGAGTTATCGTAAGTATCGGCGCCTCTTTCGTATTTTATACCGTTAAAAACGTAGCCGTAGGCGGTATTGTTAAACACTTCTACGCTTATTTTAACCGAAGCCGTCGCGTTATTCGACAAAGTCACCTTGCTTGAAAGGACGGTACCCGAATAGCCCTTAATTTGAACAGAGCAGTCCGTTCCCGCCCCGCTTTGCGATGCGTTCACAATATAGACCGTGCGCGGAGGAGTAGTTTCTGCCGCTCCCTCGATTTTTAACTCGTCGGAAACGACAGCGAATCCCACCGAAGAGGCAAAAAGCAAACAAATAGCACAAAAAGCTATAAATCGCTTAAGTTTATTCATTTTTTACCTCCTTCTTTTTATTCACGCCGCGACGGTTACTCGCAGACTTTTTGCATCGACTCATCGGCGCATCGGAGTATCAATGCGTCGACGCGCAAACGAATTCGATAAATCTAGCAATTTCTACCGATATAAGAGCCGATATTAAAATTATTTTGCGCCGAAATCGTCGTTAACGCACACCTCGAAAACGTACATAAGTTTATCTTGCGTGGTCACGAAAAATTCAGTTTTTGTTCTATCGTCGTTTTCGTACATAAGCACGGGAGCTTGAAGCGTATCGCGTATTTCCAAAAGTTCCGAAAACTCGCTTAAAAGCAACTTGGTATAGCCCTCGGCGGGGAATTTATTAGTGATTTTTTGAATATACGAACGATAAGAAGAAACCAAGCCGCTCACTCTGCGTGCGTAATCGATATGTTTATCGCGCGTGAAGTACGAAAACGCGATAAAAAACACGAAACCCAAAACCGTTATACCGCCGAAAACTATAGAAATTATGCCGAAAACTTTTTCTATCGACGCGTTTAAAGCGATTATGGTTTGATTTGCTTTAGGCGCCGAAACCTTAACGGAAGGCGCGACCACGCTTTGCACTAGCGGCACCGAAACCTCTATCGTGTAAATATCGCTGAGGTCGTTTTTAAAGTCCTCTCTTGCGCCGACGACGTTGATATACGTGCGCACGTAAAGCGTAGCGACCACGTTTTTTAAATCGTAGGCTTTAATAAAATCGCCCGCGGCTTCGTTGTAATATTTGTAATCTATATCTACGCCGTCGCTTATGTCGAGCGCGGGAACGTTTACCTCTTTCGAAGCAGGTGAAAGCAGGTTGAATTCAGGGTTATAAATAGCCATTCCGGTGGTTTTGTCTTTAACCTCTACGACGGCTATGGTTTTATACGAATATTTATAGCTCACGTTATTGCCGCTCAATTTTAACCGATAGTTAAAATCCACACGCATTCTGTCGATAAGCTCGGCAACGTAAGCGTGACTGCCGTTCAGATATTCTTGTTCGTAGAACTCGTTCTCGGCAAGATAGGCTTTATAAACCGCCTTTCCGTTACATTCGTAAGCAATATATGTTTTTTTATCGAGCACGGCGTAAGTAAAGCCGCTCGCCGCGGTTAAAAGCGCGCACGAAAGCACTACGGCTAAAATAATCCGCAGTCGTTTTTTTCTTAAAGCTTGATACTCGTCGCGCAGACGTTTTTCGTTTTCAGACATCGAAGCAATTCCTTTTTACAGTGTATATAAAGCAAAAAATGCATGTAATCAAATGGTCTAATGTTCTAACTCTGCTATTATTTAAATAGCTCTCTTAACAAAACGGTGGGCATACCGATATATTTTACTCTTAGCAAAACCTTACCTTCTATATCGCTTGAAGTAACGAACGAAGCGTCGTTAGCCTCGTTGGCGTCGCCTTTAGTATAATAGCGAAGCGAACTTCCGTCGTACTCAACCGAAACCACGCGATGAACTATGCTCATTTTATCGCGTTTAAAAACAATAATATCTCCTTCCTCTATAACCTCGCCCGAATAAGAACGATAAATAACGCCGTCGCCCACGTTGATAGCGCCCGTCATGCTAGGCGTAGCGATAACGATAAGTCCGTAGCCGAACGCGCACGAGCTGAGCATTAAATACCCGACCGCAAAAATTCCCGCCAAACACAGACTAGCCCTCGCGATTATTTTGGAACTTTTGAATTTAGAGGTCGCATATAATCTGACCTCTCCTTTGCAAAACAACGCCCTTAAAAACGCCGCCAAAACAAGCGGAGCCATTATTTTCACAGCCGACAACAATATGTCGGTCGTAGCGGGCATAACGGTTAACAAATACGGATATAGAGCGAGTAAAATTCTATAAAGAATACTAGGCAAAGCGCCGTATCGTGCCGTTAAAAAAGTATATAATAAATTAGAAGCAATTGCGGGAAAAATTATCATTCCCGCCAAATCAGCCGCGCCCGAAAAGCTTTTTAACGCGCCGTTTTTATAAAAAAGCGCTACTTCGACAAAAGTCAAAGAAATATAAGCGATCGCGCCGACTGTTTTATTCTCCGCGCAAACGACCGCGCGGCGTATATTCTCGGAGAAAATTATCGTTGCCGAAAAAGGCAAAATATATTTCCATATATATACGCGCGCGAACGGATTTGCGTAGAAACCGAATTTAATTCCGCTTAAAAACCTTAACGCAATCAACCCGACCGCCCAAGCGAGCGTTATTATTAAAATCTGCCGCCGCTCTTTTAACGGCGCTTTTTTCTTTTTTACGAATATAACCGTTAAAAGATAATAAAGCGCACAAATTACGGCAATATACAAATTTTTATAAAGGTCGTTCGGCAAGAAAAACGATAGCGCCACCACTATAGGAAGCGTAGCCGTTATTAAATATAACTTGATTTTATCGTTTTTCATAAGGTTTTCTCCGCTTTAGTATGCGTTTTTAGTCGGCATTCTCGACGCCGGTTACGGTAAGAGTTATAGAGCAACCGCAAGATACGGATTCTACGGGCGTTTTAACCAACTTAACGGTCACGGTAACGTCCCAGGTTCCGTTTGCAGTGATAGTGGCATTAGTAGCGCTGTAGTCGGTGGTTATTTCAAAATAGTCGGTATCGCCGGTATTTGTGCCGAGATTGATAGCTACGGTTGCCGCAATGTCGTTTTCGTTTTTAACGGTAAACTTAAAGCTGGCTGTGTCATCTTTAACCAAAAGCGAACCGCAAGCGAAGCTAACTTCATCGGGCTTTGTGCCGCTTATGGCAACACTGTCGCCGTCTTTCACATTAACGACTTGCGCAACCGAAAAATAAACGTTGTCATCGAAGTTAGCGGATATATCGCCGACGCCGGCAGAACCGTCAATCGTTAACGTATCCGAAACGACAGCGAAACCTACTCCGACGCAAAGAACTACCGCGATTAAAAACATAACGATAATGCTTTTTCTGTTCTTCATAGTTTTAGTTTGTTCTCCTTATATAATATTATGTATCAGCACCGCCGCGCCGAGCCGCGACGGAAACCGCCAAAATTATCTTTTCATCTTATTAGCCATTAGAGAGTCGAACCCCATTAAGACTTAAAATAAAAAACAACGCCTAATGTGATAATAGGCG
>CAYVKZ010000021.1:0-30972 GCA_964452295.1 uncultured Acidiphilium sp. | reverse complement strand
TAAGTCCTAAGGAACTTAGGCGAGGAGTAATTTTATGTTTATTTTTAACAAAGCATTTACAGCAAACAGCAAAAAAAGCGGACAACCTTTTTATTCGGTTAATTTGTTTGAGCGTAGAACGACGCAAAATGGCGAAATTTATTTTAAAGACGTTGCTTGTTTTGTTGAAAAACAAGTTTATGAACAAATTTTGCAAGACAACTTTAAGTTTGGCGACGTGGTTGAATTAAAGAAAGGTGCTCCGGCATACTTTGGTGCAGCCGAGCAACTTATAGGCTTAGAAATTAAGCTTGAAAGTCCGTTTTACGATTTATAAAAAACTTCCGTTTAATACATACAACGGGTAAAACGGGTAAAAGCGGGTAAAAAGTATAGGAAATTTTTAACCTTTATTACTACGTAATAACGCCCGCGCCCCCCCCGAGCTTGTCGGGGGCGCGGGTAAAAAGCGGGTAAAAGCGGGTAAAAAATTTATTGTAGGCATATTAAAATTTAAGTTGGACAGGAGGATAGTATGCGTTGTAAACATTATTGGTTTTCGGTTACCGAAAAGTATTTACAAGAGCAAAACGTAAACTTGCTAGACGTATTAGAAAAATACAAAATCATAAAAAAGTGGGCTTACATATTGCACGACGAAGACGTTTACAGTTTAAAAGACGAAAAATTTAATTCGGAGCATAAAGCGGGAACGAAAAAATCCAATCATTATCACGTATATTGCAATTTTGGTAATCAAAGTATAGATTCTGATTATTTTGCAGGATTATTTAAGGTAGCTCCTAATATTATACAGCGGATAAGTAGTAGCGCGGCTAATTGTTTATTATATTTCGTACATGGCACACGTGATTCAATAGCCGAAGGTAAATATCGCTACGATTGGAAAAAAGTCGTACACTCAAGCAACTGGATTCCGCAGGTATTAGCCGAGCAAGTTCGATATCTCGGAAACTTTGATGATTTTTCGTACATAGAGCAGATAGAAAAAGTAAAAGAGATAACGGACGTAAGCGAGCGCATAAAGGCGACGCGGTTATTAAACGACGCGTATAACGCGGAATTGCAATATAGAATGACTAGGGTGCGTCGATATATGCAGGTAATATTTATAACCGGCGGAACCGGAAGCGGAAAAACGACTTATGCAAGACAGTTTATAGAAAAAGCTAACTATTTCGATATAGTACCTAAAGAGTTATGGTCGAAAAAATCTACTAACGGCGAAAAGCCTTTTAAATCGTTAGATTACGGCATAAGCGGCGGTAATAACGATCCGCTTGAAAATTATAAAGGTCAAGAAGCATACATATTAGACGATTTGCGCGATTCGAGCATGAGTTTAGATAACTTATTAAAATTCGTAGATAATTATACGAATAGCGCGGTTAAGTCTCGTTTTACGAATAAATGTTTTTTTGGTTCTCTTTTGATAATTACTTCGATAGTACCTTTGAAAAAATGGTATAAAAGCGGCGATTATAAAGTAAGCGATGAGGACTTAAACCAATTATATCGAAGAATAAATACTTACGTTGAAGTGCATAAAAATGAGATTTTTATATATTCCGGGATAAACGAAAAAGGCGAACCTTGCGGTAAAGTTCGTTGCGTGCGCAATCGAACTAAGGAATATTATAAAGACCAACCTAAGCCTATAAATATGGGTGACGTTATGTATAATATGTTTGCCGAAGAGGATTACGTAAGTAGTTTAGATAAAGCTTTTACTAATGTCAATGCACAAGAAAAAATGCAATTAGATAAAAAATAACCGCTCCAAAAAAGGAACGGTTAAATGAGAAGCCTCACAGCCCATATCGCTCAAGGCGAAGAATTTCAGCGTTTTCGCTACTTCTCTCGGTCGAGCGACACCGCCCTCGACTTCGGTCGTTTATGACCACCAACGCAAATATATTATATCAAATTTTAGGAGTATAGTCAAGTGAAAGACGTTAAACGAAATAGAAAAGATAAAAACCTTGCCGGGTTATATGCAGTATCTCACGATATAGCGTATAAAGGCGGTAAGTTGCGTAGGGGCGTTTATGGCGTTGTGGGTAAGGACACGCCGTACATATATAAACCTGCGGATAAGCAACGAGATAGACCTCGCACGTTCGTTCGTGATTGTACGGATATTCCTAAGGTTTGTAAAAATCGAATTTTAGCGTTTTGGGATAATAAGAAAAATAAGGATCGTTCAGCGTGTTATTTAGTAGAAAAATCTCTTTATGAAGAGATGAAAAATAGAGTGGAGTTTAACAAATGACTAAGCCGAGTAAAGTAAAAAACATAATAATAGCGGTGCTTTGCGGTGTACTTTTAGTAAGTTCTTTTGGTTTGAGCTTTAAGATATTTAATAGTGTGAGTAATGATTCCGCAACTACTTCACCCGCTTCATCCGAGACTGTCGCTTTCGTTGAAATAACTAAAGACAGCGGACAACTTGACGACAGCCAGTTAGCTTTATTAAGTAAAGGTACTTTAATAAAACAAGGCGAAGCGATTTATCAATTAACTACGGCGCAAAGCGACGTTTTAACTTTTCGTTGTTTGAGTGATGTTAATACTGCACAGCAAAGATATTTAGATGTAAGTTTAAATAAAAAAACATATGCTTTACGTAGCGAAAAAAGCGATTTAATTTTTGCTTCTGATTTAGAAAACTATGTTTTGTCTTCTGAGTTAAAAAAATATGTATTATCTTCAGAATTAAATGATTTAGTTTCTTCATCCGATTTAGAAAATTATGCAAGTGTTTCCGATTTATTAAAATATGCACTTACTTCAGATTTAAATTTATTCGTTACTATAACGAATGCCAGCGGAACTTTTTCTGCAGATGATATCGATAAATTAAATAAAGGCGCGGTTATTGTTTATGATAACAATGTTTATCAATTATCTGGTAAAAACAGTAGCGCGTGGTATTATTCTTGTTCGAATTCGGACGGTATAGGTAATAAAGTTATAAAATATTCTATTTCTAATTCGAAATATAGTTTTACCGATGAAAATTTAGATATAACGCCGATTGTTTCTAACAGAATACAATTAGCCTCGGGAATAGCTTTAACTTTTGAGGGACATTCGATTTATTTTGTTCAGTGTTACGATTCGTCTTGGAATCTTGCAAAAATGGAAATAGTAGGCGGCGGCAAAGCTTCCGAGCAATGCGAATTTGCGTTGGTTATTACGGGCGGACAAGATTCGAATTATACCGAAAGCCTTATTCTTTATAGCACCGGATCCGTTTTGATAAATAATTTAGCCGGAACGTCCGGAGATAGCACGGGATTAAAACCTGTTTCGAGCACTTCTCGTTTGTCGTATTTTAAAATTAGCGGTAACGGAATAAAAAAATAACCGCTCTAAAAAGAACGGTTAGAAAAACGGTTGACTATTCGTTATTTCATGAGTTCGCAGATAAATCTCAACTCTGTCCCTTCGGAACGCTTTAAGTCATCGTAAATATTATAACGGAGAAAAAAACAAATGTCAAATGTTTATCAACCAAAAAGAAAGGAACTTGCAAAGGTTAAGGTCGTTTCAAGTCAATATTACGGAACTAATCGTTCAAGGCTAAAGCTTATAGGCAGTGTTAGCCGAAAATATACTAATTTTGTTACAACTCAACGCAATGTAAAAACAGGTAAATGTAGTTTTATAGATGATACTTCGGCTTTGACTAAAAAAACTAAAAATGATATAGTTAAGTTTTTTTCTAGTAAAGAAAATTATCGTAAAGACGTTGTTTATCTTGTTGTAAATAAAGAGAATAAGGCGGTAAAGGTAGATGAGAAATAGATATGGTTAGTTACGAACTGCCCTTTCGGCAGTAGTAAGATTTAAAAATATTAAAAGCTGGTTCCCGGCAAAAAGGGAAAAAGGAGTTAAAAATTATGAGTAGAAAGTTAAAAGGCTTATTGTCCGCAATCGGTATATTGGTTGCTTTAGCACTAGGTATTTTTGCGGCAGTAAAAATCGGTAAACTTGAAAAGACTAAAGAATTAGGCGCGACATCGTATTCGATAGGTTCGATTGACGAAAAAGGTGCGGACGTAGCAAGCGATTACGCTTTACGTACCGGATTTTTAGAAGCTGAAAAGTTTAATTCCATTAAATTGGGTGAAGATCCCGATATTACATATAAAGTATTTTATTACGACGCGGATAAGAAGTTTTTAAGTAATACGGTTGCTCAAGTTAGCGATTTTAACGAGTTAGTTCAGAAAATTACCGTAGAAGGAACTGAAAAAACAGTAAAATATTTCCGTGTAGTTATAAACGTTCCTACTGACGGCGATAAGGTTACGGTATTTAATAAAGGTGATTTTGTAAAACAATTGACTATTACTTTAGATAAATAATTTAAAAAAGCAATAAGGCGGTGCTGAACATGAACGAACGTAATGCAAAATTAACGTTTGAAAATCGAATAGTTTGTTTTCTTTTAACAATGCTTTTGATAGTAAGTGTTTTTATCGTTGATTTGCAAACTGTTCGTTCTGCAAGCGCCGCCGTTATTCTTTATTCTAACGTTTTAGATGATTTAAAGAAGGATGAAAAATTTTTAGAATCAGATTATCCGTATAAAGCGGGAGATAGGTCTATAGCGGTAGTTGATATAGCCGAAAGTAGTAATCGAGAAGTATTTGTTTACGTATATAATCCCGGCGGGAACGTTATAGCTTCTTCGATAGTTTTATCGCTTAAGGAAGCTAATGATTTAGATCCTTCGTTATATTCTTTGATATTATTAAACTGTAATGAAAATAAAACGTTGCAAAAATACAAAATAAAGAATTTAACGGTATCTGAAAGTAAAGAACGTTATTATTTTATCGTATCGATTTTGCGCAAATACGAAGAAAAATATGACAACGCTCCGCCTAGTGGACAAACGACTTCTGAAGTTCCTTTTGAGGTCGGACAAGAGCATAAGTTTGTCGATAAAGACGGCAATTTGATACATACGCGTGAGATTAAAGAGGTTTTAAAAATAACCGATAAATATGTAGGTTTTTTTAGATATAAAACTTACAAATATTTACAAAGCACCGGGCTTGATAGTCATTTCGTAGCGTTTGATACAAATTGGGTAATCGACGACCTTTTAGAGGTAAAGTTATCTTATGAAATTTCTAGATATTCATATTGGCATAACGGTGCTTGGGAAACTCAGAATGGTTATTCCGAGACGGAACTAGTGGAAGATATTATTTGTAAAGAAGATGTCGGTGGTGGCGAATTAACTAATTTTTGGTTTCAACCTTATAAATATGAGTGGCCGCGTATTCAAAAATTTGAAGATTTTGTAAAAGACTTAGATAGTTCTTTTGAAGTATGGTGCGGCGTGATTTTTAATAAAACACAATCGATTCAGGTTTCGGATGAAGAATTGTTGGCGCAAACTGAAAACGGTGATTATAAATATAAATGGATCCTGCGTTTTTATGATAGTGATTATATAGACGAAGCTTCGGCTGATATATTTGGTTATATGAATGGAAGGCATAAAGCACAGACACGTGTTTCAAATGTAGTTTTACTTCGTATGTATTTTAAATCAGACGGTAAATATTACAATTTAGGTGTTGTAGATAATAAGCAAACAGGTTCGGCTACTCCTTCCGGGACGACGACTCCCGCACAAGTAGGTTTAAACGATAGGACAAAAGATATTTTAAAATTAATTGAAGTTATCTTTAAGATTTTATTAGGTTTAATAATTTTAATTGGTCTATTTGCTGTTCTATCGCCCTTTTTGCCATATATATCAAAGTTTTTTGTATTTATAATAATGCTTCCGATAAAATTGGTAAAAGGTTTAATAAGTATGTTTAAAAAAGAAAAAAACTCCTCTGAAAGTAATTCTGAGGGTAACAATAGATAAAATATGAAAAAAGTTAAAGGTAATTTTTTTAATAAAAACAAACGAACTAATATTGCAAAAGGTAATTCGTTGCGAACACGTGATGAATATTTGAAAGGCGGTAAAGTAAAATCCGAATATGTAAATAAGCCTAAACAATTTTATCGCGTTGTTTATGTAGTGGATATAAATTCTCAAAATGATTTAGCTGTCGTTCGTAGAACAACTAAAAAAGGTCGTCATTTAAAAAGTCAACCACAATATAAATTTCATGAAGAAATTTATGTTAAAGATAATGCAGATAAACCCATTCAACTTAATGAAAAATTCGTTCGTAATAGTATAGATGATATTACGCGAGCCGATGTCGAATACATAATGAAACGGTGTAATAAATATCCCGATACTAAAGAAAAAATGGTTGAATTTAAGAATAGAAAAAAACCGCCAAAGAAGAACCCTTGACGGCCTGACATAATTGTCCCGAACCATTTTACGATTCGACCTTGATTAAGATATTACATTAAAAAATAAAAAAAGTCAATTATTTTTTTAAGGAAATAAAAATATGAGAAAGAATGTTTTTAAAAAATACATAATAGGTCTAGCGTTGGCATGTATAGCGTGTGTATGCTGCATTTTAGGAATCAACCGCCCTACTTCGATTCAGCAAGCAAGCGCCGCTACGGCGACTTATGATTCTTCTGATTTTTATATGCAGGTTGATCGTGGTGAAGCTTTTCGATGTGAGTCTTCTTATTCTAGTTCTACTGGTTTTAGTGTTTCTCTTGATGTACATGTTTCAGGTAATTTTTGGGAGACACAAGCAGCAGGTGGTCTTTCGGCTGAAAGTATGGTTTCGCCAATGACATCCACGAAAACTGAATCACATGGTTTTTCTTCTTATCCGGTTACGTATCTTAGTGGTTATAGATATGCTGTTTATGAATATTATGTTGTAAAAGTAGATGATATCGGTTTTTATGATTTAGCTAAAAAATCCGACTTTACTTTTTTATTCTCTAGAGGATCTCATATTTGTCCTGTTTCTGACTTTGACTGGTATTATAATGATATTTATGACAATTTATATATTAACATACCTTCTGATTCTTCTTTTGGTGTTTCTTCAGTGGATACTCAACCATATTATTTTTTGTGTGTTGTAAAAAGTCTATGTACATATACGTTAAAAACGGCTAAATATTATAGTTCTTCTTCATCATCAACACCGACTATATCTGAATTAAAAAATAGCAGTAGTGATTATAACGTTACTGTGGATGATACGGTAGAAGCAATTACTTCAAATTATTATCAATGTAAGCCAAAAGAGGACGCTGAATATCGGTTAAAGAATCTTGTATCTATTTCTTCTTCTGAGATCGGGAAAAATAAAATTAAAGATGATTGGTATGTTTATTCGGGTGAAACTGTGACGGATGACGATACAGTTCCTATAACTATAAAGTATAAAGAATGGTCTAAAGATACTAGTAAATTCTTGCTTGTTGATAAACAAAAAACAATTAATATTCAAAAGTATTATTGTTTATCAGAATATTGTGTTTCTAAGCTTGTGAAAGCAGCTATAGAAGAGTCTTCTGAAGATGGTATTTCTAGTTTTAACGTCATAGTCAAAGATACGTTTGATCGTTTAGACGGTGAGAGCTATGAAGAGGCTAATGGTGAAAATTTTACTTATCGAACTGCGAGAGGATTAAAAAATTATACTTTAAGTTCCTCGGGTGGTTCGTGCGAAGTCGATTATGGCGATTTCGATCCTGCTCAATTTTTGTTAAGGTGTGATTTTTCCTTAAAGTTGTATGACGAATCTAATGGTAATGCATATTTTAGTTCTTTTGTAATTTTTCTTCGTCCGCAGTTATCAAAATTAGATACTTCCGGAAAATATGAAGTAATATACTATGCTGGAAATATAGTTGATTATTTAGGTGAGTTGTATACTAAATCTAAAATAGTTCCAGTTTGTGATTTATCTACGGTGAAAATAATAGGTTCATCAGCTTTAAAATCGAACTGTTCAAAATCTATGTTTACAATTACAGGAAGTCTTGAAGATTTAGCCGCTTGCCGCGCTAGTTTTTCTCTTGGTCTTGACACCGATAATGAAATACAAGTAAATATATCGTATACAACTTATGCTTTAAATGGCACAACCGTAACTGAATCCTCGAAAACAGCGACATTAAAGAAGTCTATGTGGCGTTCAAACTATTTTAAGCTCAATTATAACTCTTTAATAAATGTATATGATGGCTATGGAAATTCTTATGAAGTATCTGAAACGGCTGTTCGTACTGCTTTTAATGGCGGTAAAGTTACTTTATCAGACGGTTCTCAGATAGATTATGCAGAGGTTATTGGTATAGATAAAGGCACTGTTTTTGCTGATTCAACCGAAGTAACGATAACGGTATTGTATAGAAAAAAAAGTCTTTTTAGGATAAAAGACGTAGTCGGTAATAAAACGTCTTATAGGTATGAACAAGTGCCTAGTACTAGTGGCGAATACGCTTCTTTATATTGTAAAAATTACATAAAGAATTATGGTGATTATGCAGTTTGTAATATTACAAGTGACGATACTAAATTGGCGACCATAAGTAAGGCTAACGATGAAAACGACTTTGATAAATATAAAATAAACATAAAATGTTTGTTGAATAGTGGTTCTATAATACCTATAACAATAGATTATGGCGAATATGTCTCTGTGATGGTTGAGTACTATGACGATATTGTAGATAGTAATACAAACCCTACAGGTTTTGCTATAAAAGCATATAAAGAAATATCCTCTAGCAAAAAAGTAATAAATAAAACCGATTTAAAAAATTATGATAAAGACGGATCTATTAGTGAAGATGAGCTTGCAAATGTTTTAAACAAACTGGGAATTATACATTTACTTGAAGGTGAATCTCTTTTCGATGCTATAAAAAAATCCGCTTATACTTATGGAGAATTAGACGAGGTTACTCCGGCTACAATTTATATAGATCAAGGTGTTTATTGTATAAAACTAAACTATAAGCCTGTTACGATAAAAAATAATTCGGGTAGCAAAATAGCAGACGTAAATATTACCTGTGCTAATGATTGGTTTAGTCCGTTAGGATTTTCTAGTACGCAAATTAATTTGCTTGATATAAAAGGTTTAAAGAATAAATGGACTGAAGTTTACGGGTATTTTTATGTAAATGCGGTAGATTTAGATGCCGAAAACGCTGCGGAATTGATGAGCGGATATACATCCGATTACGGACGCGGAATTGTTGCAAAATCCGATTATGCTATATACGTTTCTACTTTGAATAACTTAACCAAGGGTAAAGGTATTATTTTTGGTAATTGGGATAAAACGGCAAATGCTTATAAATATAAATCATCTTCTAGCGGAAGTAGTTCGTATGTGGCATATTTTGGATATTTAGACGGAACGAAGAGCGCGGGAAGCTATGTTGTAAATGACAACGTTACTTTTGCGAAAATAGAATCACCCGAACCCGATGACGGATCGAGTGGTGGTTCCGGTAGCACCGGGGATCCTAGCGGCGGCGAAGAACCCGATGACAGCGGTAGCTCAAGCGGCGGCGATAGTTCCGACGGTGGCGACAGCTCTGATGGTGGCGATAGTTCCGGCGGCGGCGACAGCTCCGATGGTGGCGATAGTTCCGGCGGCGGCTCCGGTGGAAGCGGCAATTCAAGCAGCGGGAACAATTCGGGTAATAGCGGAAATTCGGGCGATAACAGTTTTATTTTTGATGAAGATAATTTAAATGATATTATTGACAATCTCGATACTCAAAAAATCATGAGAATTGTTGGCGGTTGTATTGCGGGCGTGTTTGTCGTTTCGATTTTTGCTTTAATGATACCTAATTTTTCAAGTAGCTTAAAAGGTTTGCGTAAACGTTCAAATGATTCGGTCGATTTAGATAATAAAGAGGTCGAACAAAAATAAATTTATAAAAAGGATGAGTATATGAGTAAAAATTTATTAAAAAAATATGTGCTTAGTGCTGTTTTTGCGAGCGTAGCGATTATTTCGTGTATTCTTTTCGGGACGAATGTTTCGTCTTCCACAAAAGAAACGTGTGCGGCAGCCGAAGAAAACTCTTCTGAATATACTTTTAGAATGAGCGATGATTGTTATGTTTCGTATATGGATTATATAAACGGCGTAATTACATATACTCCTACCGTATATTTAAAATTTGATATATCGCCGGCGATGAAGCAATCTTATATAGGTAACTTTTGTATACATAAAGACGATGTTTATGAACAATATACGAGCGATTATTTAATAGGTTCTTCAAAGACGGAAAAAGACAAAGGTAAATATATAACAAATGCTATGCAATTATCGACTTATTTTGTAGTTTGTAAAGTCGACGATAAGTCTGTATATTCATCGACGATTAACGCAGTAAAAAACGGCACGCAATTTTCTTCTAGAGAAGAATTACTCGGATCCTTTTACGGGTGGCATATTTTACGTTCCGATTATGGTGATTATTTTTGTGACTATGGCGATAATATTAATATTTCTTCTTTCGATGCAACTGCGTATTATTTTGCAGTTGCTGTTCAAGAAGTACATCGTTATACTTTTGACGCGGGGAATTTTTTATTTCCGGGGACAAAAACTTTTTTTGATGAAGGTTCCACTTCTGTTGAATCGTTAAGTAACTCATATAAGCTTACATCTTCGGAGTTCCGTATTCTTGACGTGACTAGTAATTATTATTATTGCGATCCGAAAGTTAACGCGGAAGAACGCTTACAACAAGCTACGGCAAATACGCCTGATTCATTACTTCTAGCTTGGTGGGCGGGTTTAGGCTACAATAATGTTTTGAGCGACGAGGTTGTTGATGTTCGTCTATATAGTTACAAATGGGACGAAGAACTCGGACGAGTAAAACAAGTAATTGAATCTATTCAAGTAAATAGACTAAGGTGTTTGTCGAAGGATTTGACAAAACGTTACTATTAAAAATATAAATATTTTTGTTAAAAAATTAACCCTGGCATTATAAAATTATATTTTACGTCACACATAATCGCGTTAAAAATCATATATATTATGCTTAATTTTTTAAATTTCACCAATCTTAAATTCATTTACGACCTTGCTACTAGATAACCTATTTACTCCTAATTTTAAAAGGTTAAAACATTCATTCAAATCATAATCGCCTATAAGTTTAATCTTACATTTTTTATTCGCCGCGTCTATCGTCCTTTTTATTATAGATAATTCAGCTCTCATTTTTTCTTCGCCCAACACGATATAATCAACCGCATATTGGTGAATATTTATTAAAAAAGTAGATAATTCTTCTGCACTTAAAAAAGATTCGTTAATTTTTATTTTACTTACTTTACTGCCACACACTTTTGCATACGAGCGCGACTGCTCGATAAAAGCTTCGAGATTGCCGCTTTTTAACTCGCAAATAGCCGGAACAAATTCAACCTCGTCGGCGCCCGCTCGCACGCAGTGCTTTATCGCAAAAATACTCGTTTTATAATCCAAACGACTTAAATCCAATATAGCGCAAATTTTACAACGCTTACCTACGTATTTTTTCGCCCATTTGACGTATTGCGGATAAACGCAAACGTACTTAATCGAATAATTCAGCGCTTCGTCCAACAATTCCTTAATTTCAGAATAAGTTGAAAATTTTTCTTTTTGCGCAAGATCGAACGCGTTTAATAAATCGGTCACAGAATAATTTTTCATACAAAAAGAGTATAATCCTCTTTGCGATAAAATTATACCCTTAACTAAAAATATTTTATTAATAAAAATAAATTGCGCGAACTATTTTTTCTTTTTAAAAACGTAGCGAAGCTCTAATTGTCCGTTTTTAAGCGAACGTTGCTCGCCTGTAAAATCGAAGCCGACTTTTTCAAAGAAATTAACAGAAGCGGCGTTTGCCGCTATAAGCGAAACGTAAACACGATTAACAGACGACAGTTGTTTTAAACCAAACTCTATAAGCTTAGTTCCCATACCCTGACGTTGCTTATCGGGCGCGATATAAAGCCGCGGAATTTCACACTTACCTTTGTCGATAGTTATAAAACCGATAATACTACCTTTGTCGCTAGCAATAAAAGTCAAGCGATCTACAGCTTGGTCTTTTTTAAAAAAGGAAATTACTTTTTCTTGATTAAACGCCTCAACGTAATCTTCAGGATAAAATTGCGCATAAGCCGATTTCCATGCCTGAACAAAACAATCGGCGGCGTCTTCGAAATTTTTTTCGGTCATTTCAACGATATACATAGTTCACCTTTCAAACGCAAGCGAAAACAAAAGCATTTTGGCTCGCAATAATTCGCAAAATCGATATTGAGCATACTCATTTATCTACAGCTAGATCATTATAGCAAAAAACAAAAAAAATGTCAAGGCAAAATCGGATTAGTGCTTAAAAGAGTTAATTAAGCGAAACGTCGCTCAATTTTTTATATTTTACTACCGCTATCGCCTGCATCGTAGCGCTAGACAGTCCACAACTAACAGCCTCATCGGCAAGCTTTTTTGCCAAAAACACGGCTTCGGTTCCGTAAGAAAGCGCCCCTAATTCGCTTGTCGACCTTCCGCTTTGCTTAACGCCTAAAAAGTCTCCGCTTCCGCGTCTTTTAAAGTCTTCTTCTGCAATTTTAAAGCCGTCGGTCGTTGAACAAAAAAACTTTAATCTCTCTAGAGTATCCGGATTATCCGTTGAAGTAAGCAAAAAGCAATAGCTTTTTAAATCGCTTCTGCCGACTCTGCCGCGAAGCTGATGAAGTTGCGAAAGTCCAAATCTTTCCGCACCGAAAATAACCATAACCGTCGCATCTTTTACGTCAATTCCGACTTCGATTACCGTCGTCGAAACCACCGCATTGCAATCTCCGTTTTTAAATGATTGCATGATTTCGCTTTTTTCTTTATCCTTCATTTTTCCGTGCAACAACCGCAAATTAACATCGGGAAGTTCTTTAATTAAACGCTCATAAAGTTCGGTAACGCTTAAAACCTCGCCTTCTTCGTCGTCTTCGATTTTAGGAGCGACAAAGTATATTTTTCTGCCTTGTTGTATTTCTCCGCGAATAAACTTAATCATTCCGTCGTACTTTTCTTGCGGAACCAGTCCGCTCGATATAGGAGTTCGAGCTTTCGGCTTATCGGGTATAGAGGTTATATCCAAATCCCCGTAAAAAATCAGCGAAAGCGTTCTGGGAATCGGAGTCGCACTCATAACTAAAAGGTCGGGAGATACCCCTTTAGCAAGCAAATTCGAACGTTGAGCTACTCCGAAACGATGCTGTTCGTCGCAAACGCAAAGCGAAAGCGATGAAAATTCAACGTCTTTTTGAAAAACGGCATGCGTTCCTACTATCAACTGAATTTTCCCGTTTTTTATCGCTCTTTTTACAGCATTTTTCTCGCTTGCGGTCATAGAACCTTTTAATAAAGCGACCGAAAAATCTTTTAAATACTTTTTTGCGATTTCAAAATCCTGCTCGGCGAGGACTTCCGTCGGCGCAACCATCGCTGCTTGATACCCCGATTTTAACGCAACGAATAAAGCGCATAGCGCAACGGCAGTCTTGCCGCACCCGACGTCGCCTTGTAGCAATCTATTCATAACCGTAGGCGAGCGCATATCAGAAAAAATTTCGTTAACTGCTTTTTTTTGCCCCGCCGTAAATTCGAAAGAAAATTCGCTCACGAAGTTTTTCACATCTTCGGCATCTGCGGTATATCTAATTCTTCTTAACTGTTGCTTATCGCCCTTTATTACCTTGAATGCTGTTACGAGCGCGAAATATTCCTCGGTGGCAATTCTATCAGCCGCGGAATCTTTCAACTCGAGCGAAACAGGCGAATGAACGTTCAAATAAGCCTCCTCCAGAGGCATTAAATCGTATTTTTTTATAAGCGCTTGCGGAATAAGCGACGTAGGCTTGACCTTATAAATCGCATCTAAAATTATTTTCTGCATGGCGCGCTGATAAATTCCGCCGTATAACGTATATACAGGCAAAATACCTTTTAAATAATCGTTTTTTTCGGCTTTTTCAAACGTTGGATTGGTCATTGTGAATCTATCGTATTTATTTTGCAGTCTGCCGTAAAACAAATATTCCTCGCCAATCTCCAGTCGTTTCATAACATAAGGCTGATTAAACCACATAACGGTAAACGGTTCGCCGTTTTGAACACAAACGATTTTTACACACTTTATTCGCCTTGCCGAAGTAAACGCTTGCGGCGGAGAAACAACTTTCGCTTTCGTAAAAGCAAACTCGCCCGCATTAAAATATTTTAACGGCAACACGGCGGTTAAATCAAGATAATTTCGCGGAAAATGTTTTATCAAATCCTCGGCGGAAAAAATCCCCGCCGCATTTAATTCTTCTATTCTTTTATCACTTAAACCTTTTACGTATTTTAAAAGCATAACAATCACCGCAAAAATTAAATATTTTTATAAAACTATAGCGTAGCGTTAAAAGTCGCTACGCCATAATCGTATTTTTATTAAAAAAGAGATATTACTTATAAAAACTATTCCAAAGAAACGATATAATAGTATATCGGTTGACCGCCGTAATAAATTTCAACGTCGCATTCGGGATATTTTTCGGCAAGCTTTTTCTGAAGCTCGGTTGCGTCAGCCTCTACGACGTCTTGCCCGTAATAAAGGTTAATAAGTCCGTGCGATTTATCTTTAATTTTATCTATAAGCTTTAACGTCGCATCCTCGATATTAGTAGATTTAGCCAAAACTTTTTTACTGTTAAGACCGATAATATCGCCTTTTTTGAGGCTGAATCCGTCGATTTTAGTAGTTCTGGAAGCGTACGTTACAGAGCCGGTTGAAACGTTCTCGATTTCATGAAGCATATTAAGCAAGTTTTCGTCGGCAGAAGCTTCGGGATTGAAAGCAAGAGCAGCCGCAAATCCTTGCGGAACGTTTTTGGTAGGAACCACATATATTTTTTTGCCTTCAACCAAGGATTTTGCTTGTTCCGCCGCAAGAATTATATTACTATTATTCGGGAATACGAATATATTTTCCGCATTGATTTTAACCACGGCATCCGCAATGTCGCTCGCGCTCGGGTTCATGGTTTGCCCGCCTTGAATTACGCGATCGACCATAAGTTCTTTAAAGATTTCGGCTATACCGTCACCTTGAGAAATGGCAAGCATTCCGATTTCCTTCTTTTCCGCCTCGTATTTTTTAATAAGCTCGCGATTTTGCTCGAGCATGTTCTCGATTTTAACTTTATCGAGTTCGCCCAAAGTGAGCGCCTTAGAAAGAGCTTGCCCCGGATTATTTGTATGAACGTGCACTTTAACAAATTCAAGGTCGCCGATAACGAGTACACTGTCGCCGATTCCCATAAGATATTCGCGAAGTCTATCTATATCCGCAAGCGTAGTTCTGCGTTTTAAATTGATTATAAAAAACTCGGTACAATAGCCGAATTCAATTTCGCCTAAATTTAATATATCCGCGTTTTGCGAAACGCCCGCCGATTCTGCAACTACAACAGGTTCATCGTCTTCTTCGTTTTCTAAAACGATTTCTTCACCCAAAAGACCTTTAAGCATTCCGCGATAAACCGTTAAAAGTCCCATTCCTCCACTATCGACAACTCCAGCTTTTTTCAGCACCGGTAAAAGTTCGGGCGTCAAATCGAGCGCCTCTTGACCGCGCGCGATTATTTCGTTAAAAAACGCCTCGAAATCTTTATGGCGCTGCGCCGTTTGAGCACATTCGCTCATCATTCGGGAAACGGTGAGCATCGTCCCTTCTTTCGGCTTACTGACTGCAGAATAAGCAACGTCGGTAGATTTTTTCATCGCCTTAGCAAAAAGACGAGTATCTACTTCTTCTTTTTCTTTAAGTTCGGAACAAATGCCACGGAAAACTTGCGATAAAATAACACCCGAGTTACCGCGCGCTCCGCGAAGTGCGCCACGCGATACGGCATCAGTAATCAAGCTCATCCGATTAGAATTGCAAAGCTTAAGCTCGCGTACGGCGGACTGCATCGTCATCGACATATTCGTTCCCGTATCGCCGTCCGGCACGGGAAATACGTTAAGCGCGTCTATTTTCGCCCTGTTCGCTTCTAGTAGCTTACCGGCAGAATAAACCATCTTAGTAAATACTGCGCCGTTAATAGTCTTTATCATAATATAAAAAGAATACTCCTATAAATTATAGCTTAACGCCGACAACGTTCACGTTGACCGTATCGACGAGCATGCCCGTAAACTTTTCAACCTTATAGTTAACGGTTTGCTTTAAGCTGTCGGCAACGGCGGAGATAGAAACACCGAACTTAACTATAACGTATAAATCGATGTAAATACGGTCGCCTTCAGTTACGACCTTTACGCCCGGCACGCCGCCCTTTTTTAAAATTCCGGAAAGACTGTCGGTAAAGCGTTTATTAACCATCTCAACTATACCATAGCAATCAAGCGCGGCATATTCGGCAACCATAGCAATGGCTTCGTCGGAAATAGAAATTTTACCGTAAATATTGTTCGTGTTAACAGACATAGACAGGCTCTCCTAAGAACATATATTCTTATTTTACACTAGAATGCGATTTTTTGCAAGGGTTTTTCGCCTAAAATCGATTATTAAGCCCTTTAAGCCATAAAAAATAACTTAAACGCATCGATTTTTTGATTTTTTTTACCTTTATTGCTAAATACCCCCCAAATTTTCTTGCATTTTTATCTTAAAAATGATATAGTATTTAGGCATTGAATTAATAATGTTTTATCACTCATTGGAGGTAATCAATATGTCGAGAGTTTGTAGCGTTTGCGGTAAGGGTAAATTATCCGGCAACAAGGTTAGCCACAGTAACCGTAAAACCACCCGTTCTTATAATGCTAACGTACAAAAGGTTAAGGTTGAAAACGTTGACGGAACCGTTTCTTCCGAATACGTTTGCACCCGTTGTCTTAAGGGCGATAAAGTAAAAAGAGCGTAATTTGATTTTTATTTAAATTATTTAATATCGAAAATAAGCGTCGCTATGATTTTGCGGCGCTTTTTCTCGTATAAATTTGTTTTTTTATAATTTTTCCTAACGCAAACAGATAATCGAATTTTAAATTGCCAAAAACGAAGAATAATCAGAAAGGCTCTTTCGTTTTTCTTTATAGTCGGGCAAAAAACTTCCTACTAGGTCCCAAAATTCGCGTAAATGATTTTTTTGGCGCACATGACAAAGCTCGTGGACAATAACGTAATCTATAAGCTCGCAAGGCAAAAACGCCAAAAAAACCGAAAGATTTATATCATTTTGCGCACTGCACGAACCCCAACGACTGCGCGCTCCGCTGATTTTTAAACTTTTAAAGCAAAGACCCGTACCCGCTGACAACGTAGCCGCCCTATTTTTGGCGTAGTTAAAAAATAATTTTTTAACAATTCCGATAAATTCCGCGGGAGCAAAAGCCGTTTTGTTTTTTAAAACGCATTTTTTAGGAATATAAATAACGTTATTCAAAGCAAACGCGCGCGCACCTTCGTATATTTTAACGACAAAAATTTCTCCCGCTATAAAATATTCCGATCCGTCTTTAAAAACAGGCGGTCGTTTTTTATTTAAAACATGACGTACTGTTTTTTCTATCCATTTGCTTTTTGACAAAACGAACGCGTCAATTTCGCTTTGCTTTGCAAAAAACGGTGCTTTTACAACCACACTGCCGTCTCTTTCTATCGAAATACAAGTCGTTTTTCGAGCAGAACGTAGCAACTCATATTTTATCATTCGTTTAACAGAGTGCGTGTAAAATGCTTTGAGCGTTTAATTCAACGTCGATCTTTTCGCCGTCGTTCATTCTTTTTATAGTTGCGCCGTTTTTAGCAAGCTCGTCGTCGCCAATCGTTAAAACGAACGCCACACCTATTTTATCCGCATATTTAAACTGCGCTTTTATTCCGCGATCCATATGGTCGATATCGCAAGAAACGCCTTCGGCGCGTAGTTCGTTGCATAATTTAAACGCACAAGCACGCGCAGCGTCGCCCATCGACGCTATAAAAACCTCGGGTTTTTCGTTATCGTCGGGTAAAACGCCTTTGTTTTCCATAAGCATAAGCAAACGTTCGAGCCCCATACCGAACCCTACGCAAGGCACGCTGTTTCCGCCCAATTGCGAAACGAGATTATCGTATCTGCCTCCGCCGCAAACGGTTCCTTGCGAACCCAAATCAGTGGTAACGAATTCAAAAACCGTACGAGTATAATAATCGAGCCCGCGAACGATATTCGGATTGATTTTAAACAAAAGCCCCGCCGCATCGAGATATTTTTGCAAAGAAGCAAAATGCTCGGCGCAATCGTCACATAAATAATCGATAATTTTAGGAGCCGAGGCGCAAAGTTTACGACAATCTTCCTCTTTGCAGTCTAAAATACGCAACGGATTTTTATCAAAACGCTCGCGACAAACAGGGCACATTTTATCTAAACTTGCGGCAAGATATTCTTTTAAAGCGGCGTTATACTTTTTTCGACATTCCGCGCACCCTATAGAGTTTATATTTAATTCTACGCTTAACCCCGCCTTTTTAAGCATGGTATACGCGATTAAAATAACTTCGGCATCGGTATCCGCACCTTTTGCTCCGTATATTTCAACACCAAACTGGTGATGCTCTCTAAGTCTGCCCGCTTGCGGTCTTTCGTAGCGAAATACAGGCGTTTCGTAATACATTTTTAGCGGCAAAACACCGTTAAAAAGTCCGTTTTCGATAAAAGAACGCGCAACGCCAGCCGTTCCTTCGGGTTTTAGCGTTATCGAACGATTTCCCTTATCGTTAAACGTGTACATTTCTTTATTAACGACGTCCGTCGTATCGCCCACGCCGCGCAAAAACAGCTCGGTGTGCTCGAACACGGGCGTTCTTATTTCTTTAAGGCAAAATGCCCTAGCTACCTCGCGCATAAGCCCTTCAACGTAATGCCATTTATACGACTCCGAGGGCAAAACGTCTTTCGTACCCTTAGGAATGCTAATCATAATCGTAGCTCCTTTTTTATTATAAAACGTATTTTTTAAGATTTTGCTTTTTAACTACGTCGTCTAAATGTTCGTCGACATAAGCTTTATCGATATTGATTTCTACTAGCGGATGCCGACCGCAAGCGTTAAAAGAAATATCGTTTAATAAATTTTCCATTACGGTGTGAAGTCTGCGAGCGCCGATATCTTCAGACTGTTCGTTAATCGCAGCAGAAAGCGTAGCTATTTCTTCAATACCGTCACTTGTAAAATTAAGTTTTACGTTATCAACCTCCAAAAGCCGCTCGTATTGCATAGTTATAGCGTTTTTGGGTGTGGTTAAAATATTTACAAAATCGGTTTTTGTTAAGCTTTTTAATTCAACCGTAATAGGAAATCTGCCCTGCAATTCAGGAATCAAATCGTTAACTGCGGCTACATGAAAGGCACCCGCCGCTATAAATAAAATATAGTCGGTTTTAACCATTCCGTATTTTGTTTGAACGGTACACCCCTCAACGATGGGCAAAATATCCCTCTGAACCCCTTCGCGTGAAACGTCGGGACCGCCGTTTTTATCGGATTTCCCGGCAATTTTATCTATTTCGTCGATAAAAATTATGCCTTCTTGCTCGGCACGGCGAACCCCCTCGGCGACAACCGCGTCATCGTCAATAAGTTTTTCGGATTCTTCTTCAATATAAATTTTGCGCGCCTCTTTAACTGACATTCGTTTTTTCTTTTTACGTTGCGGCATCATATCTCCGAAAATAGTGCCGATGTTTATCTCTGCCCCGCCGGGAACGACTTCCATCGGCTTAGGGATATCTTTAACTTCGATTTCGACGACCATTTCGTCGTAAATACCACTTTTAATGCCGTCCAACGCTTGATTCGGGTTAATTTCTTCAATCCCCTCGTTTTTTCCTTCGTTAAAAGCGGCACAAACAACTTTAGAAAGCTTTTTTTCCGCGATAGCCGAAGCCTTCGCGTTAACGCCTTGCAAATATTCGTCTTTTACTAAACGAATAGAACACTCTACCAAATCGCGAATCATAGATTCAACGTCGCGCCCGACGTATCCCACTTCGGTATATTTCGTCGCTTCGACTTTAATAAACGGAGCTTTAACGAGTTTTGCAAGCCTTCTGGCAATTTCGGTTTTACCGACCCCCGTAGGTCCTTTCATTATAATGTTTTTAGGCGTAACTTCTTCCATAAGTTCGAGCGGGAGTTTGCTTCTGCGATAACGATTTCTTAAAGCAATGGCTACGGCACGCTTAGCTTCGTCTTGCCCGATAATATATTTATCGAGCTCGTTTACGATTTCTCTCGGTGTAAAATTCATTTATTTTATTACCTCCACCTTGATGTTGTCGTTTGTAAAGATACAAATTTTACTTGCGATTAAAAGAGCTTTTTGCGCGATTTTTTCAGCGGGATAATCCGTTTCTTCAATTAATGCTTTAGCCGCAGCCAGTGCGTAATTGCCGCCGCTACCTATCGCGCAAACGCCGCCGTCGGGTTCTATGACCTCACCCGATCCGGACAAAATAAGCATAGTATTTTTATCGGCAACTATCATCATTGCTTCTAATTTTCTAGGCATTTTATCATTACGCCAAAGCTCTGCAAGCTCGACTGCACTGCGCATAAGATTACCGGAATATTTGTTGAGCATACCCTCAAAGCGCTCGGTAAGCGAAAATGCGTCCGAAACAGACCCCGCAAAACCTAAAATTACTTGGTCGTTATATATTCTTCTAACTTTAACGGCATTGTTTTTGAACACGACGCTTTCACCCATCGTTACTTGACCGTCGCCTGCAATTGCGGTTACCCCGTCGCGAGTTACACCGCAAATCGTAGTGCCGTGAAATTCTATACTACTCATTTTTACCTCGATTTTTCAACAATTTGCAAATCCACTAATTAATCTAGCGAATTCTTAATTTCAGTTATTTTATTTAAAGCTCGTTCTGCAAATTTCACGCGCTTTTCGGCTTTATTTTTTACCACAATCGGAAGCGGCGAAAGAATTCCGTAATTTGCATTCATCGGTTGAAAACTCACGTTTTCGGTCGAAATATAACAAGCAAGAGCACCCGAAACGGTTTTGAAATCCCAATCGGGCATCGCCTTAGCACTTAATCTGCAATGCAAATTTATGGCAGCCATAAGTCCCGAAGCCGCACTTTCAACGTAACCTTCTACGCCGGTAAGCTGCCCTGCAAAAAAACAAAGCGGCTGAGTTTTTAGCGAAAAATATTTATCTAGCGATTTAGGAGAATCGATAAAAGTATTTTTATGCATAACGCCGTAACGCAAAAACTCGGCATTTTTTAACGCCGGAAACATCGAAAAAACCTTTTTTTGCTCGCCGAACAATAGATTTGTTTGAAATCCGACCATGTTATACATGGTTCCCTCAGCATTTTCTTTGCGAAGCTGTAAACACGCGTAAGGCCATCTTCCGGTTTTAGGATCGGTAAGCCCCGCAGGTTTTAACGGACCGAATCGGAGCGTGTCTTTACCTCGTGCAGCCATAACTTCGACCGGCATGCACCCTTCAAATACTTTATCTTTTTCAAAATCGTGCAAAGGCGCGCGTTCGGCGGATATCAGAGCTTCGTAAAACTCGTCGTAACCCTCTTTGTCGAGCGGACAATTTACGTAATCGCCGCCCTCTTCGCCGTAACGGTCTGCAGAAAAAGTGTAAGAATAATCGATACTATCGCCCGAAATTATAGGTGCCGCCGCATCGAAAAAATAAAATGCGCCTGTGATTTTTTTAATAAACTCGCCTAACTTGTCGGTTGTGAGCGGACCAGTTGCGATAATCGTAGGGACCGAAAAATCTATTTCGGTTTTTTCCTCGCAGATCTCTTCTATATTTGGCATTTCGCGCAGTTTTTTTGTAATTTCTGCGGCAAAAAGCTCGCGATCTACAGCCAAAGCGTTTCCTGCGGGAACCTTCGTTTTGTCTGCGCAAGAAATTATCAAACTGCCAAGTTCTCGCATTTCTTGCTTTAAAAGTCCGCAAGCGTTGCCGTAAACGTCTGAAGATTTGAGTGAATTCGAACACACAAGCTCGCCGTAATTTTCGCTATGATGAGCGGGAGTAAATGCTTTCGGTTTTATGTCGAAAAGCTTAACTTTATACCCGCGCTTAGCTAAATAATAAGCAGCTTCGGCACCGGCAAGCCCTCCGCCTATTACCTCTATTGTTTTGTTTTTTAAGTTTTCCATTATATATTACTTCTTAGCACTCGGAGCGTTCGAATTTTTTACGGAGTATTTACAATCTTTCGAAGAACATTTTATAGTTTTTAAATCTTTTGAATAAATCAAAAATTTACCGCAATCGGGGCAAAGCTCTCCGGTCGGCATATCCCAGCTCATAAACGAGCAATCGGGATAAGACGAACAACCGTAAAAAAGCTTACCGGCCTTAGAAGTCATTTTTCTTGTAGGCTTTTTGCAAACGGGACAAATACCCGCGTCTTCTGCAAGACTTTTTGTGTGTTTACACGATTTGCACAGTAAATATTTACCGAACTTCCCTTTTTTAATAACGGTTTCGCCGCCGCAAACTTCACATTTTTCTTCGGAAAATTCTTCGTTAAGCGGCTTTACGTTAGTACACGTCGGATAATTGGGGCACGCCAAAAATTTACCGAATTTTCCGGTTTTATAAATCATTTTTGCACCGCATTTTTCACAAATGACGTCTGATTCTTCTACGTTTTCAGCTTTTATGTTGGAACATTCGGGATAATTAGAACACGCCAAAAACTTGCCGTAGCGCCCGCTTTTTCTAATCATCGGCGAGCCGCATTTTTCGCATAGAATATCGGTTAATTCATCGCCGTCGCGAGTAGCTTCGTCTAAACGATTTTTAAATTCGGGGTAAAAGTTCATAATCAGCCTATGCCAATCTTCCCCGCCGTTTTCAATTCCGTCCAGTTTGTTTTCCATATCGGCAGTAAAACCGACGTCCATAATATCCGGGAAATATTTAGTTAAAATCTCTGTGATTTTAAAAGCTATATCGGTAGGAACTATATATTTGCCTTCTTTTACGGTATATTTCCGCTTAGAAAGCACCGAAATTATAGAAGAATACGTCGACGGACGACCTATTCCCTTTTCTTCCATTGCTTTTACCAAAGTCGCGTCGGTATAGCGCACGGGCGGCTTAGTAAATTTCTGCTCTGAATCTATTTTTACCGCCTTAAGCGTATCACCCTGAGAAAGTTCGGGCAACGTTTTGTTTTCGGCAACGTCATCGGAAGAATTTGCCGCGACGTAATCGTCGTAAACAGCGGTAAACCCTTTGAATTTAACCGTTTTACCTGTAGTTTTAAAAACGTATTCGCCCGCGCCTACGTCAACCTTAACTTGATCGTAAACAGCTTCGGCCATTTGCGAAGCCAAAAAACGATCGTATATAAGCTTATATAAATTGTAATGATTTTTATCGAGCGAACCTTTAACGCTTTCGGGCGTAATGCTTAAATCTATCGGACGAATAGCTTCGTGAGCGTCTTGCGCGTTTGCTTTCGATTTATAAAAATTAGGCGTTTTGGGTAAATATTCTTCGCCGAATTTTTCAGCTATAAAATTGCGAGCGGATTTTTTTGCGTCTTCGCTTATGCGAACGGAATCCGTTCTGATATAAGTAACGAGTGCCATATGCCCCTCGGATGTTTCAACGCCTTCGTAAAGATGTTGCGCCACTTGCATAATCTGCGGAGAACTCATTCCTAGTTTATTCGAAGCGTCTTGTTGCATCGTGCTCGTAGTAAACGGAGGCAAAGGATGCGATTTAACGACGGATTTTTTTACGTCTTTAACGATGAAATCGCTTGAGTTTACGACGGCAAGAGCCGCGTCTGCCTCTGCTTTAGACGACGGCTTAAACTTTTTTCCGTTTTTTTCTAATAAAAGTGCCTTAAATTGAGGCGGAACGCCTGCTTTAAGCGTAGCCGAAATATTCCAATATTCTTGCGGCTTAAAAGCCTGAATTTCGCGTTCTTTATCGGTAATCAATCTCAGCGTTACAGATTGAACTCTACCGCCGGATAAGCCGTCTTTAATGCGTTTACACAAAAAAGGACTTAATTTATAGCCTACTAATCTATCCAAAACGCGGCGCGCTTGTTGAGAATCAACCAAATTTTTGTTGATTTCACGCGGATGTTCGAGCGCGTTTTTTATAGCTTTTTCACTAACTTCGTTAAATTCTATTCTCTGAGCCTTATTTTGGAGTTTTAAAACTTCCATAAGATGCCAAGATATCGCTTCGCCTTCACGATCCGGGTCGGTTGCAAGATAAACGCGATCGGCTTTAGCGACTTTTTCTTCTAATCGCTTAATCACGGTCTTTTTAGCAGGTGATATCTCGTAATTCGGCTCGAAATTGCCGTTTACGTTAACACCTAATCGTTTTTCGGGTAAATCACGAACATGTCCCTCGGATGCGTCTACCTTGTATTTACCCTTTAAATATTTCTCTATAGTTTTCGCCTTGGACGGCGACTCAACGATAATAAGTTGCATTTATATTTCTCCTTGCGCTAAAGCGCAAAATTATAATTATATTTTTTCTCTTAGCAAGTAATAAAAAATCAGCGTTTTTTAATCGGAACGAAGGTTCCAGAAGCTTTTCCTCTGGCGACCAAGCCCTTAATTTCGAGCATTGAAAGCACCGAGAGCAATTCATGTACTTTTTTACCCGTTTTTTCGTATAATTCGTTTACCGTACATTCGCCGTCTAAAACGGAATAAACAATCGCTTCGTCCCCCTCTAACTCAACTTCCGACTCGGCATTTAATGTTATATTTTCGCCGAGAGCTATATCTTCGGACTCTTCGACTAAAGAAGCTTTATTAAGCTTAATTAAAAGGTTGCAAATTTCTCCGCTACTTTCACCGATAGAATAAGGGAACGCGTACATTCTTCGGCTATACGCCTCGGAAAACTTAGCGGTATATCTGGTTCCGCTTTGCATATTGCCGCTTACTATAAAAGTAGCTTGCCCGAGCCCCGCTATAATGCGATTACGCATCGGAAATCTCCATGGTGCCGACTGCACTTCAGGCGAATACTCGGAAATAATAAGTCCCTTTTCGGCGACTTTTTCAATAAGTTCGCGATTATATTGCGGATAAACGTAATCTAATCCGTGCGCCAAAACAGAAATAACGTTACCGCTTTCAAGCGCGCCTAAAATCGCGCTGCGATCGCCGCCTACCGCACTGCCCGTTACGATAACGGCTCCGCTTTCGGCTAAATCTTTGCAAATACTTTCGCATTTTTTAAGTACGAAAGGAAGAGTTTTCCGCGAGCCGACCACTGAAATTTTCGGTTCTTGTTCGAGTAAACTTAAATTACCCTTGCAATACAATATTAGCGGTCTTAGCGGAAGAGGTAAGAGTGATTCAGGGTAATTTTTGCTTAAGTAGGTTATTGCAGTTACACACTTTTCATTAAGCAAATTCAACACGAATTTCGTATATGCATCGCCGTTTAAGGAATGAAGAAAAGTATTTGCCGCAGCCTCGCCTAAAGCACCTTTTAAATACTTAACGGCAGGTTCGGGATTTTTAAATACCCCCGAAGGCTTTTCGTAAGACGTTATTATAGCGCTCTTATGTTTATATTCGAGCGACGGAAACGAATCGATTATAATTATAGCCAGTTCGTCTTCCGTATAAAAATCACGATTTATATTTTCCATTTTACAATTTTTTGTTTTAAGATTTCACGTCGAAACTTCTATATCCCACCGCCTCTAAAATATGCTTCGGCAAGATATTTTCTTCAAGTTCCATATCTGCAATGGTTCTAGCAACCTTAAGAACCCTACTTCTGCCTCGCGCAGATAGTTTTAAACTTATAAACGACGCACGCATGATTTTTTCGCACTCGGGCGAGAGCGCGCAATATTTTTCGAGCTGACGCTCATGCATCTCGCTGTTTGTTCTTATCCCCTCGTTTGCAAATCTTTCACGCTGAACGGCGCGAGTGCGATTGACTCTTTTTCTTACGTCGTCCGAAGTTTCCTCGGTCTCGTTTGACACTAAATCATCGTAATCAACGGCATCGACTTCTATTTGAAGGTCGATTCTATCGAGTAGCGGACCCGAAAGTTTTGATTTATATTTTGCTATCTGAGCCGCACTACACCTACATTCCGCCGTTTTAGAGCCGTAATTTCCACAAGGACAGGGATTCATGCTAGCAACAAGCATAAAGCTTGCAGGGTAATCGACTGAAGTCCTCGCGCGCGAAACGGTAACCGTTCTATCTTCTAGCGGCTGACGAAGCGCTTCGAGCGTAGCGCGCGGATATTCGGGCAATTCGTCCATATAAAGCACACCGTTATGAGCAAGACTTATAATGCCGGGCTTTGCCGCCGAACCGCCGCCGATAACCGAAACGTTCGAAGCGGTATGATGCGGCGTAAAAAACGGTCTTTTTACAATGATACCCTCCTCGGACTTTAAAATACCCGCAACGGAGTGAATTTTAGTCGTTTCTAAAGCTTCGTCGAAACTTAAATCGGGCATTATCGATGGGATACACCGCGCGAGCATTGTTTTCCCGGAACCGGGCGAGCCTATAAACAAAACGTTATGTCCGCCGCTAACCGCAATTTCTAAGGCGCGCTTTGCAACTTGCTGACCTTTTACAAATTTTAAATCTTCATTATAATCGGCGTGCCCCGTAAAAGCTGAATAACCGAGCACAGGAGATTTTTCAATAGGTTTTTCGCCCGATAAATGTCCCACGGCTTCGTCCAAAGAATCGCAAGCGTAAACTTCGATTCCCTCGATATATTGAGCTTCTCGCTCGTTTTCTTTAGGAATTACGAATTTTTTAAGACCTTGCTCTCGCGCAGAAATCAAGAGCGGCATAATGCCGTTTAAAGCGCGAAGTTTTCCGTCTAACGAAAGCTCGCCGAGCAATACGTAATCGTCCGTATTCTCACCTAAACAATCGCTACTTGCCTTTAATATAGCAATGGCGATGGCTAAATCCAGATAAACTCCCTCTTTTTTTCTATCGGCAGGAGCTAAATTAACCGTAATCGCGCCGTAAGGAAAATAGCGCCCGCTATTTTTAATTGCCGAACGAACGCGCTCTTTTGATTCTTTAACGGCGGCGTCGGGCAACCCGACAATATCGAAACGAGGCAATCCCGAGGATACGTCCGTTTCGACGTCGACGCAAAAACTATTTAACCCGAACAGCCCGAGCCCGATAACTTTGCTTATCATAACCCCTCCTTAACGCAATTTGCAAAATTTAAAAAATACTTTTTATGCCGTCGAAAACAACGGTAGCTATTGACGGAAAAAAATCAAGCTGAAAAATTTCGGTAAAACAAGCGACTTCAAACAAAACCGCTATAACTACGGTCGCTACAGCCAAAAAACAGGCGAGCCGTTCTTTTTCGTTTTTTAACAATTTAAATGCCAATAAAATCGAAAAACAGCAAGCTAATTGCGAGCAAACAAACGATTGATACGCTCCGTAAAATCCAAAAATCGCAAGTGATAAAAAGCTGGATAAAAAGAACAATGTAACGCTAAAAATTTCGTTTGCGCTTGCTAAAGAGAAAAAACCTTGCCCTTTTTGCGTTTTTTGTTTTCTGCTTTTCAATATCGCATAAACAATTAAAAACACAACCGAAAGCGAGCCGATTAAAACCACGAACGAATTTGCGCATATTTTTGCGGTATTGTCGCCAAAAAGCTTGGCGTTTTCGCTTCCGATTCCTAAAAGCCAGCTAAAAATAAGCGAGCCGTCGTTTTTGCTTGCCGAAAACAAAGCGTTATTATTTTTAACGATAATCGCAAAAATGTTAGTTTCCGCATAATATTCCGCGTATGAAACGAACGTTATACCGTAACTTATGATTTGGAATAATATCGGCAAAACGATAAATGCGGCAATCGCCTTAAAAACGGATGAAATTAAAGCTTTTTTATATTTTTCGCGTCTGTATTCGCGCTCTAATCCTCCGTAGTCGTTATAGTCGGCAAAAACTTTAACTTCGCGCGTTAAACCGATAACGGCGCACGCGGCCAATACAATAAAACAAGATATCGAAGTAAAATCGATTGCTACGGCAAACGAAAACAAAATACCCGAAAGAGCTATCGATTTAGGTCTTTTAATCGGATTTTTCAAGTACGCAAACGCTAGAGCAAACGCACCCGCAATAAACGGTAGCGCAATGCTCGAAGCGGAAGCTCCGATCGCGGAAGAAATACCAATCCCGCAAACGGCAAAAATCACAACCGAACAAATTGCGTAAATTCTATTTTCGAAAAAGTTTTTACCTGTAAAATAAATGATGTAAAACGAACACAGCAAGCATAAATAACCAATAAAACACAAGCCGAAAAGCCCCGTTTTAAAAATAGCCGTTCCGATAGAAGCAAATGCCACGCCTAGCGGACCGTGCGTTTTGCTCACAAAATAACCGTTACCGCTTAAAAACGAATTTACAGCCGCCGCCAGATCCGCTTGCTTATCGCTAAAATTAACCGCACCGCTATTTGAAAAAACAAGCGAATCGCTTGCGTCGACAGCGCCCGCCGCCCCGAGTTCACCGAGTTCCGTCGCGTAATAAAAATCGTATTTTTCGCTCTGCCAAGTACGCGAACCGATATAATCGGCGACAATAGTTTTATTATTTTTATCTACAAAAACTATCTCATTAATTAAAATCGAATTTTTAACACCTATACGAACGTACTTGGAGCTTTCGCTAAGATTTTGCAATTTAGAATTCGAAACGAAACGATAAGCGTTTTTACTAACTTCTTCTATGATCGCCGTTTTTTGAAGAGTACTAATGACCGACGAACCTTTGGCTTGGCTTTCGGAATTGGTAAAATAGAAAGTAAGCTCGAGTTTATCGTCGGTTAAATCTTCGTATGCGGCGACGTTTAAATAAATCGAATTTAAAGTTTGATTTTCTCCGTAATTCAATTTAAAAACAGAATATTCGGAACGGACCTCGTCGCCGGAAGTACTAACGTGCGGTTGCACGTTCCAACTTTCACCCAAGCCGGAAGAGCTTCCTAAACAAAACGCTAGAATCGGTAGAGTTAATATAGTAATTATAATTATTACGGCTAAATCGAAAAGCCGTTCTCTTCTTTTATCCATAAGTCTCGCTCGAAATAAAATTTTTACGGTGATTATTCTTTACCTTTTATTATGTTTCGGATAGCCGAATCAATTAAGTTTTAAAATCGACCTCTTATATATGATAAACGCAATTTTTAAAAAAGTAAAGCGTTTTTAAGTAAAAAAATCATATTCCTTATTATTATAATAAATATGTCGTGCAAAAAAATGCCGTTTTTTTATAATCTGCGATAGTTTTTATTGCATTAAAAAGGACTACGTGATATAATACCAACAGCGTAAACGGAATATAAATAGCGTAACGGAGGGTTTTGTTATGAAAAAAATTTTAGTAAGCGCATGTCTATACGGAAACGAATGCAGATATAAAGGCGACAGCTGTTTTAACGAAAAAGTTGCAAAGCTCGGCGAAGATAATATTTTAGTTCCGGTTTGTCCCGAGCAGTTAGGCGGGTTACCCACCCCCCGCAATCCCGCGGAAAGAGTCGGCGAAAAAATAATTTCAAACGCGGGAACGGACGTTACCGAAGAATATACGCGCGGAGCAGAGCTTGCCGTACAAATCGCTAAAGCAAACAACGTGGATTATTGCGTTTTAAAAGCGAACAGCCCTTCTTGCGGAACGGGAATTATTTATGACGGCACTTTCAGCGGCAAAAAAATTAAAGGAAACGGCTTAACCAGCGAAATGCTTTTAAAAGCCGGTTTTAAAGTTTTTACCGAAAACGAGATTTAAAAATCCAAATATAAAAACACAAAACCCCGAACGATTTTTTCGCACGAGGTTTTTTTAATATTTAAAATTATTACTTTGTTCCGAAAATACGGTCACCCGCGTCGCCGAACGCGGTAACGATATAACCGTGTTCGTTTAAAGGCGCGTTTGCATAGTGCGCGACGTAAATTTGCACGTCCGGATGCGCGGTAGCAACCTTCTTAACCCCTTCGGGTGCGGCTATCAAAGAAAGAAGTTTTATCTTTTTAAATCCTCTTTCCTTAATGAAATCTATTGCTGCTTTCGCGCTTCCGCCCGTCGCGAGAGCGGGGTCCACGACGATGCAAGTCCCGTCTACGCAATCTTTGGGAAGCTTGCAATAATATTCGTGCGGTTCTAATGTTTGTTCGTCGCGATAAAGCCCGATATGTCCTATTTTTGCGGTGGGAAAAAGCGAAGTAAGCCCGTCGACCATTCCTAAGCCCGCCCTTAAAATGGGAACTATCGCGATTTGCTCGGCAACCACGGGCGATTTGAATTTAGAAAGCGGAGCTTGAATTTCAACTTCTTGGGTGGAAATATCTCTAAACGCCTCATACCCCATAAGCATTGCTATTTCGGAAACGATTTCGCGGAATTCTTTGGTGTTAGTCGTAACGTCGCACAAATGCGTTATTTTATGCGAAATAAGCGGATGATTTAATATAGTAACGTTTTTCATGTATTCTTCCATAATACGCCTCTTATAATTTAATTTTTTATTAAAAGAACGCCGCTTTTTATCGGGTTTTACCGACTTTAAGCGGCGCTGTTTTTATTTTTGTTTAACCGAACGGCTGTTAGTTATTATTATCCGAGTCGGTTGCGGCAACGTTTTCTTCGCTAACCTCTTCATTGCCTTTACCACTGTGAGTGATGTAGTTGGTGATGATACCTACTATCATAGCTACGGCAAGAGGAGTGAGTTGGAATAAAGTACCGCCTTTGTAATTTGTTCCCATATTGATAACTACGCCACCGATACCGAGAACCAAAATCGCCGCAACGGGATAGAGGTTTCTGTTATCGGAAAGGTCAACGTCTTTAAGCATTTGCAAACCGCTTACCGAAATAAAGCCGTACAT
>CAYVKZ010000020.1:0-31359 GCA_964452295.1 uncultured Acidiphilium sp. | reverse complement strand
TCGTAAACGGATTTTTGCCGTTGGAACTCGAATGGGTAACTTCGCTCGACCGCGGCTGGCCTACGGGCATGCGCGGAGTGCGCGACGCTTCGAACGATTTCGAGGGATATATCGATTACGACAAAGCGGCTTGTCGCGCGGTTATCGCCAATATTTTTTCGAAACAGCGTTCGGACGGATGGTATCCTCGTCAGGTTCCGTTCGGCGGCGGCGAAAAGTTCGATTTGCGCGCGTTTGTGGATAGTGCATGTTTCTTTACCGAATTCGTTTACGACTATATCGCTCAAACGGACGATTATTCGATTTTAAGCGAAAAATTCGGTTATTACGATAACGCGGAATTGATAGAAAGCGGCTTTACTCACCTTAAAAAGGGAGTGGAATATTTGACCGCTCCGCAAAATTTAGGCGAGCACGGCTTGGTTAAAATGCAAGGGGGCGACTGGCTCGACTGCTTAAACGGCGCGGGTATAAAGGGCAGGGGTGAAACGGTAATGGTTTCGTGTCAGCTTATCGGAAGCTTAAAATACCTTGCCGAAATCTGCGAAAAAATCGGCGAAGATTCAAAGGATTATTTAGCTTTTGCCGAAAAATTAAAAGGACAAATCAACGCCGTCGCGTTTAACAAAAGCGGCTTTTACGACGGAGTTTTCACCGACGAAGGCGAGTGGTTGTTCTCTGAAAACGATCCCGACGGCGAAAAACGCATTTACGCGCCCACTAACTCTTACGCGATAATTTGCGGGGTGGCGGAAGGCAAAGAAGCTTCGGTTATAGCCAATTTGCAAACGTTAAAAACAAAAGACGGTTATAAGCTTTTTTCGACTCCTTTCGGGGGCGGCTACATTGCGGGAATAGGCAAAATGGGCACGGGCGATTTTCAGCCCTACTTTGCCGAAAACGCAAGCGTATACAATCACGGTTCGCAGTTGTTTTACGCGCGCGCTTTAGCGGCGGCGGGCGAGCACGAAAAACTTTACGAAGCGTTGAATTACGCAATGCCTTTTAACGAAAATTCGCACTCGGAAGAAGCGATTTGCGCCGCTCCTTACGCGGTTACGAACTGCTATCATTTGGTTCCGTCCTTTTTCGGCAGAACGGGCGGTTCGTTTTTGACGGGTAGCGTCGCTATGATAGAACGCGCGATATACAATTGGATGTTCGGCGTTAACTTCACGCTAAACGAAATTATCGTTAAGCCTTGCGTTCCGCGCGCGTATGCCGACGCGGAAGTAAAACTTAATTATTGCGAAAAAACCTTAATCGTTAAATACAAAGGGTTCGGTAGCAAAATTAAAAGCGCGTTTGTTTGCGGCAAAAAATTAGACGTAAACGGCGGCTTGGTTATAGCAAAAAGCTCTATTAAAAATTTAAGCGAAATCTCGCTCGAAATAGTTTTAGAAAATAAATAAAAAATAAAAAACAAAAAAGGTGATATTATGTACGAATACGTAAAAAATTTTGAAAAGAACGCTTTCGGCTTGTTCGTTCACTTCGGCTTGTTCAGCGCGCATGAAAAAGGCGAATGGATAGAATACTTTTTAAACGACAAGCAAAAAGAAGCATATATTAAATCGGCAAGCAAGTTTAACCCCTCTAAAAGCTGGGCAAAGGATCTTGTTTCGACCGCTAAAGCCGCGGGTTGCAAGTACATAACTTTAACCACCAAGCATCACGACGGATTTTGCTTATACGATACTTGCGGATTAAACGATTTCGACGCGCCTCACAGCCTTTGCGGTCGCGATTTGGTTAAAGAATTCGTCGACGAGTGCAATAAACAGGGCATAGTTCCGTTCTTCTATCACGCTTTGCTCGATTGGCACAACCAATATTATAAAACCGAGTTCGATAAATATATCGATTATCTTTGCGCCAGCGTAGAGCTTTTGTGCAAAAACTACGGCAAAATCGGCGGGCTCTGGTTCGACGGAATGTGGGATAAGCCTAACGCGAATTGGCAAGAGGACAGGCTTTACGCCACCATTCGCAAATATCAACCCGAGGCGATGATAATAAACAATACCGGCATGGGCGAGCTCGGCAAAGTAGGGCATAAAGAAATAGATAGCGTTACTTTCGAACGCGGCACTCCCGCGCACGTGGTCAACCCCGACCGTCCCATCGCGGGCGAAATGTGCCAGGTTTTAAACGATCACTGGGGCTATGCTAAAAACGATATCAATTATAAGCCGGTAAAAGAAATTGTCGAAAATTTAGTCGATTGCAGGGCTTGCAACTGCAACTTCCTTTTAAACGTAGGACCTATGGGCAACGGTAAAGTCCGTCCGTTCGACAAAGAATATTTAAAACTTATCGGTCAGTGGATAAAGGCTAACAAAAACTTTATTTATAACGTTAAAAGAAGCGATATAGAGGCTGAAAACGCGGATATTTTAACCGACGGAAAATATTATTACGCCGTCGTTAAAGACGTAGGAATTGCGGGTGACGGCAACGTTACCAAAACGGGCGAACAAGGCGTAGTAACCATTAAAACGGATAAAAAAATCAAAAACGCCAAGTATTTGGATAACGGCGAACGCGCAGAAATCAAAAACGGCGTGTTATTGCCCAAGTTGTTTGCCTACGGCAACAATTTAAGCGTAAGAGCGGTTCGCTTCGAGCTGGGCTAACCGTTATAAGATTAAAAAACGCAAAAGTCGGGCTATAGGTCGATTATCGGCACTTTTGCGCAGATTTTGGCTAGGTAAAAAGAACTAAAATTTTGCAAAAAACAATCTTTAAAATCGCAAAAATTAAAAAATTCTGCTTTTTCTAACGCAAAAGCAGAGGGGCGGCGCTGAAGCGCCGCCCCGAGAGAATACTCTTATAAAAATTGCTATAAGATAAAAAAGGTAAAAAGCCCTAAACGGAAACATGATAAGGTGCACGTTCTAGCTAAAAACGTTAGGGGCAAAAATATAAGGAGAGAAAATTATGAACTCTTTGCAACTTAAGGCTTACGAAACACCGCAAGCCGAACTAATCGTAGTTACCGACGACGTGGTAACGAATTCGCCCGGTGAAATAATCGACGGGTATAAGGACCTCGAATGGTGGGGGGAGGGCTTTTTAGATGAATAAGATTAAAAGCATAACCCTTGCGATTTTAGCGTTTGTTTTATCTATAGGCGTATTTGGCGCGATAAGCTTAAACACGGCAAAAAACTCGGTTTTCGCGGATGAAACGGAAATCGATTTAAACGCATTGACCTCTTTTGAAATGGTTAACGGCGCCAGCGTATACGTTTCCGCAACCGACGAAAACAAAACTGGCATAAAGTTTAAAGCGACGATTTCTAACGACGAATATGACGCTTTAACCAAGAAAAACGCGCAATTCGGCTTTATTATAATGCCCGCCGATTACGTTTCCGATCCAAGCTATGAATTAACCGTAGAAAATCTTTTCGGCGGTAACTCGGTTTATTGCTTCGAAGGCGCGGGACACAGCGACGATTGCACAAAAAAGCACATATCTCAAACGCTCGACCCCATCATAACCGACGTTGAAGGCGGCAAAGAGATAAGCGCGTCGCTTGTCGGAATATTGACGAATAACATATCTCGCGCTTTCGTAGGTCTTGCTTACGTAAGAGTCGTAGACGAAAGCCTTCCCTCAATCGAGGGAGAAGACCGTTATGCGTACGCTTTGGCTTCTTTCGAGGGCGGAAGGATGGGAGAAAACACGCGCTCGATGCTTTATATTGCTCAAGTAGCGGTCGAAAACGGCGACGATATGTCCGATTTTTTAATCGAAAACTATTTTGCGCCTTTGGCTGAAAGAAACCTTAAAATCAAGTATTATGCGTTTTTCCACCTTTATTCGGCAGACGGCAAAAACTTGATAACGAACACGGAAGCCGAAATTTTTTCGACGCCGTTTTCCGGCACGGGATTAACCAAAGTTAAAGCTCCCGATTATAACGGCTCCGACGAAAGATTTTTAAACGCGACCAAACAAAATCCCGACGTCGAATACGTGGTTTACAACGAACTTAGAACTACTATCGAAGTAAAATATTATCAAAACAAAACCGAAAATCCTCAAAAGGGTTTAACGGCTGAAGATATTTATTGTTACGAAGATCCCGTCGTTTCGGCTGACGCGGCGGCAAGCTCCGATATTACCGTTACTTATCTTTACAACGACAGCGAAAACGGCGAATTTAAAGCTTTGTCCGAAATAAACGGCGGCAAACTTACCGCGGGCACATGGTTCGTAAAGGCGGTTCTCGGCGAAACTTCGAGCTACCTCGAAACGACTACCGACCCCGTATCGTTCACCGTAAGCCATAAGCTCAGCGACTATTTCGTAGGCGAAGAAGAAGACACTCCCGTTTGCTTATGCGGCGCGACGATGCCCGACATGGATACCTTTAAAACAAAGGTAACCGAGCCTCGTCAAGACATAATTCTTTCGTCTGCCGAAGCTATCGGAATAAGCCTTGGCGGCGTAAGCGAATACGACAGCGTATACTCTATCACTTGCGGCGGAGCTTCTCTCGGTAAAAATATAAGCGATTTAAACGTAAGCGAATTAAGCGACGTGATTCATGGCGAAACGAATATCGTCGTTGAAGTTTTAACGGATAACTTTATACATAAAGTAACCGTTCCCGTAACCTTGATTACGGACGTTATTACCGATCGCGACGTTCTTCTTCACACCGTTCAGTGCCACAGCGGCAATAAGACGGCAAAAACGGGCGAGGGTAAATATTATATTTTAGGTGCCGATATCGAGCTCGGAAACGTTAACTCGCATACATTCGGCGGCGAAACATATACCTCGACTTATAGTTACGATATAGACGCGCAAATCGGTTTTGCGGGCACGTTAGACGGCAGAGGTCACAGCTTAAACGGCGTTGTAAGTAACGGAACATCGGGTATTTTCGGCTTCGTAAACGGCGCTACCGTTAAGAACTTAAACATCAGTTTCGATTCGTACAAGGGTAGTTGTATTTTCGGCTACTACGTAGTATCCGCTAACGTAAGCGACGTAAACATTATGATTAACACCCCGATAGACAACACTTCGTCAGAAGACGTCGGGTTGCTTGCTCATAACCAAGCTAAAGAATGTACGTTTAAAAACCTCGTAATTCACGCCGAAGGCAGCTCGCTCCGTCAGTTGACGAGCAAAGGTTGGTTAGGACTTAATTGCACCTACACCGATTGCGTTATTTATGCTAAAGAGTATATAAACAGCGCGGCTACGGCTACTAATTTACCGAGCGGCTTAACATTTACCGCTACCGACGCCGTTAAAAACGCTTACGTAGAATTATCTAAAGAAACGTTCGATATAACTTTGCCGCAAAGCTTTAGCGGTTACACCGTAGAGGGCGTAAGCATAAACGGAACGGACTTCGGCACAAGCCTCATCGGAATAAAAACCGAAGCATGCTCGTCGTTTACTCTCGGCGAAGAATATCCCTTGGTTATTACGCTTAAAAACGACGCAGTTTCGTTCAAAGTAAAAACCAACGTGATAGTAGTAACCAAAGTTATAACCGAATGGAACGAATTCCTTCATAATGTCCAATATCATACCGGGAATGCCGGCGCGTTGGTCGGTGAAAACGAATATTACGTTTTGGGTAACGATATAGTAGGCGGCGGTGTTTGGGGACACACCATAGACGGAACGGCTTATAATGTTACCACAAATACCGACGATCTCGATAATTTCTACGGCTTTGCCGGAACGTTAGACGGTGCGGGCTATACCATAAGCAACGTGACTATAAACGCCGTCGGTTTATTCGGTTCTCTCTATAAAGCGACTATTAAAAATCTTAACGTCGACATACGCGATTGGGTTAGCGACGGAAGCGCGATTTTTGCTTATTGGATGTATCAAACGAGCGTTGAGAACGTAACCGTTAACATACAAAATGCAAGCGGCGACTTATCTCAAAAGGGAATACTGGCGGATAACCAAGCTAAAAATTGCACGTTTACTAACTTTACGCTTAACGCAAAAGGTATAAAACTCGGTAAAATCGGTTCCGCCGGATATTGGGGCGGATATTCGACAACCTATAAGAACTGTAAAATTTATGCTGCGGATTATACAAATTTAGGTGGCGACAGAACAGGCGGAATAGAAGGCTTCACGTTCTATATGGATACTCAAGACATAGTGCTTGCCGGCGATACCGTTTCTATTAAAGTTCCCACCGGTATAGATTCCGTTGTTCACCGCATAAGAATTAACGGAGTGGTTCTTGAAGCTCCGGAATCGGATAACAGCACGGTCAGCGGCGGAATAACCTATTACGCTCACGATTTAAGCAGCGTTTCGGTTGCCGATATAAAAGCGGCAATCGGTGATAAATACGGTTATTATGAGGTTCAGTTCTTGGTTAACGGATGCTATGAATATTTGATTCCCGTTAATTTCGTAGTGCCTTCCGGCGATATCGATGCCGAATAATTTAATCGCTACACGCAAATTTGCAAAACAAATATGCAAAAAAGGCTTAATCGAGCTTGACGGCTAGTAAATAATAGTTTAAAATATAAGGCGTAAACGGAACTTTTCTCCGCTTGCGCCTTTTATTTCCAGAACATAAAAATCAAACGAAAAAGGAACTTAATTTTATGGAATACGGCAAAAAATGGCACGACTGTTTAAGACTCCAAATTACTAAAGACGATTTAAGCGACGAGCGTATAGCCGACGCCGTCGATCACTGCGTAAAATACGGCTTCGATAATATCATTTTAATGATAAACGCCGAAGAATTCAACTTGGGACATATTACGATAGAAGAAGCCGAGCCTTGGATTTGCGTGCTAGAGCGCGCTAAAGCCGCTTTCGAAAAAGCGGGCATAACCGTCAGCTTAAACAACTGGATAGAAATCGGTCACCTCGCCAGAGCAAGAAAACTTAAAAAAGGACAAAATTTTACGCTGTTTACCGATTATACGGGTGAAAAAAGCGAATTGGTTGCTTGCCCTTTAAGCAAAAATTGGCGAGATTATTTTACCGAATACGTAAAAACGCTCGTGTCGCGCTTAAAGCCGGATACGTTTTGGATAGAGGACGATTTCCGTCTGCATAATCACGCGCCGCTTTCGGGGGTAGGGTGCTTTTGCGACGAGCACGTCGCGCGCATAAACGCAAAAATAGGCAAAAATTACACGCGCGAAGAGTTGGTTGCCGAAATTTTTAAACCCGGCGAACTAAACGAGGCTCGCAAAGCTTGGCTCGATATAAACGGCGAAACCATGTATGAAACGCTCGAAGTCATTACTTCCGCCATAAAACAAGTTTCGCCTAAAACGGACGTTGCTATCATGAGTTCGATGGCGGACGTTCACTGCGTCGAAGGGCGCGATTGGCATAAGTTTATGCAAGTTTTATCTTGCGGGGGCAAAAAAATCAATCGCGTGCATTTGCCCTTCTATTTCGAAAAAACCGGCAAAGCCGCGCTTTACGATTTTAACAAGGTAAGTATGGCGGTGCGCGCTTTAAGCCCTAAAGACGTTATCGTAATGCCCGAAACCGAGCATTGTTCCGCAAACGAATTTTCTAAAAGCGCGAGATTTTTAAAATTTACCTTAGACGCCGCCATGCCTCTTTGCTTAAAAGGAATGACTTATTCGTTATACGACTTCGTAGGAAACGGCGTGCGCGAGGATTTCGGCTTCGGCGAGGTGATTAAAAAACAACGCTCGCGCATGCAAGCCGTTATGGATTTAGGACTCGATTTTTCCGATATCGAGGGCGTTATCGTGCCCATAGATAAAAAAGCGGCTTACAAAAAAGAGTGCAAAGGCTCGCTTAGCGATTTATTCCCGCTCGAATACGAAATCGCGTCGTATTTGTCGGGACTCGGCGTTGCTTATAAATATAGCGAGGATAAGTCTTTTAACGACAAAACTATCTTTTTGTGCGCGGATTCGGTTGCGTATTTTTCGGACGACGAGCTTATCGATTTGTTCAAAAACAATAAGATTTTACTGGAAGGCGGCTGCGTTTTAGCTCTTAAAGAACGCGGACTTTTAAGTTTTATAGGCGCTTTAAACGCGGAACTTAAAATCGCCGAACAAGGTTGGCACGATTACGAGCAAGCCGCGGGTAATAAAAAAATTTGCGGCGTTAAAAAATTGCGCGCTTCTTGCCGCGACGGAATGGGCAATTTCGTTTCCGTAAAATACGCGAGCGGCACCGTAAAAACATTATCGAACGTTTACTCGCGCGATATGAAAAAACTTGCCCCCGCTATAGTCGAAGGCGAAAACTTTACTATAATACCTTTTGTGTATAACGGTCTTTTAATAACCGCTTTTTGCGATTTGCATCGCCATTTTATTTGCGAAGCGGTTAAAAAATACGCGCATAGCACTCGCTATTTAATTTCGGAGCACGAAGGGGTCAGCCCCTATCTTTACTCGCGCGAAAAAGGGCTTGCCGCGATTTTGGTTAACGGCGAAGCGGACGAGTTCGATAAAACAATATTTTTCACGAACGCCGAGTTTTCCGCAGTAAAAGTATTAAACGAAAAGGGCGAATTCGTTCCCGCAAGGTTTACTCGCCGAGGCGATAAAATTACCGTTTATAAAAAAACAGGTTATCTTTCGTCCGTCGTTTTAACTTTCGAAAACTAAATAATTTAATAAATAAATCGAGTTTTATAAACTCTTTCGGAGGAAAAAATGTTAAAAGGAATATCTAAAAAACTCAGCCCCGCGCTACTTAAAATTCTTTGCGAAATGGGGCACGGCGACGAAATAGTAATTGCTGACGCGAACTTTCCCGCCGAAACTTTCGGCGCGCGCGTAGTTCGTGCCGACGGAATAAGCGGAACGGACATGCTAGACGCGGTTCTTTCCGTTTTGCCGCTCGATACTTATTCGGATCCCAACTTTATTTTAATGAAACTTATGGATTGCGACGAAGGCAAAGTTAACCCCGTCATTTGGGAAGATTATAAAAAAATCGCCGCTTTCCGCGACGATAACGTTAGAATAGGCAATATCGACAGATTCGAATTTTACGAACGAGCCAGCAAAGCCTACGCCGTTATCGCTACCGGCGAAGAAGCGATTTATGCGAATATCATACTCAAAAAAGGCGTAATTAAGTGAGCGACGACTTAAATAAAAAACAAAAAACGATAAAACGAGAAAAAACGCTTGCCTAAAAGCGTGCAAAAGTTGTAAAATATAATCATAAACGAAAGCCGACCTAAGGGGGTGCGGCTAAAAGGAGTTAAAAAATGGCAAAATCAAGACTTATAGGTGATTATCCCGTAATCGGCATAAGACCGACTATCGACGGCAGACGCGGTAAAATCAAAGTTCGCGAAAGCTTGGAAGACCAGACCATGAATATGGCGCGTTCGGCTGCCAAACTTATCGAGGATAACGTTTTTTATTCTAACGGAGAACACGTTAAGGTTGTTATAGCGGATACAACTATCGGCAGAGTCGCCGAAGCTGCCGCTTGCGCCGATAAATTCAAAAAAGCGGGCGTAGACATAACTTTAACCGTTACGCCTTGCTGGTGTTACGGCGCGGAAACTATGGATATGGATCCTATGACCATTAAAGCCGTTTGGGGCTTTAACGGAACCGAACGTCCCGGGGCGGTTTATCTCGCTTCGGTGCTCGCCACTCACGCGCAAAAGGGATTGCCCGCGTTCGGCATTTACGGACACGAAGTTCAAGAGGCAGACGATACCTCTATCCCCGCCGACGTTCAAGATAAAATTTTGCGCTTTGCTCGCGCGGCGGTTGCCGCCGCTACCATGCGCGGAAAATCTTATTTGCAAATCGGTTCGGTTACGATGGGCATAGGCGGCTCTATCATAAGCCCCGAATTTTTTGAGGAATATCTCGGAATGCGCGTCGAAAGCGTAGACGAAGTCGAAATTATCCGCCGAATGGACAAAGGCATTTACGACGAAAAAGAATATCAAAAAGCGTTGGCTTGGGTTAAAGCTAAATGCCGCGCCGACTTCGATAAAAACCCCGAAAATATGCAAAAATCCGACGAACAGAAGCAAAAGGATTGGGAATTTACCGCCAAAATGGCTTGCATTATTAAAGACCTTTATAACGGCAACAAAAATCTTCCCGAAGGTTGCGAAGAAGAAGCGGTCGGGCATAACGCGATTGCGGGCGGATTCCAAGGTCAACGCCAATGGACGGATTTTTATCCTAACTGCGACTTCCCCGAAAGTATTTTGAACTCCTCGTTCGACTGGAGCGGTGCGCGCGAACCTTACATCCTCGCTACCGAAAACGATACTTTAAACGGCGTGAGCATGCTCTTTATGAAGCTTTTAACCGGCAGAGCTCAAATGTTTGCAGACGTGCGCACTTATTGGTCGGGCGATTCGGTTAAACGCGTTACCGGCTATGATTTGAAAGGTCATGCAAAAGAGGCGGACGGATTTATTCACCTTATCAACTCGGGCGCTTGCTGCGTAGACGCTTGCGGCGAGGTTAAAGACGAAAACGGCAACGCTACCATGAAAAAGTGGTGGGAAGTTACCGATAAAGATATTGATACTATGATGAACGCCACTACTTGGCCTTACGCAGACTTAGGTTATTTCCGCGGCGGCGGATACTCCAGCCGCTTCGTAACCCGCGCCGAAATGCCCGCTACGATGATAAGACTCAATCTCATCAAGGGCTTAGGTCCCGTTCTTCAAATAGTCGAAGGTTGGACTGTCAATCTTCCCGACGAAGTTACCGATAAACTCTGGAAACGCACCGACTACACTTGGCCTTGCACGTGGTTTACTCCGCGCATAACCGGAGAAGGCGCGTTCAAATCCGCTTACGACGTTATGAACAACTGGGGCGCGAACCACGGCGCTATATCTTACGGTCATATCGGAGCCGACCTTATAACCCTTTGCTCCATTTTGCGTATTCCCGTTTGCATGCACAACGTCGCGGAAGGCGATATTTATCGCCCCGCCGCTTGGAACGCGTTCGGAATGGATAAAGAAGGTCAGGATTATCGCGCTTGCGCGGCTTACGGTCCTATGTATAAAAACATAAGATAATCAGAAATATAATCCCGAAACGGGCGGCTTTAAAAGGTCGCTCGTTTTTTTCGCTCTTTTGTCGCGCTAAGGCGCTTAAGCGGTTGAAAAATTTTCAATTTAATGTTAGAATATATAAAACAAGGGATAACGAAAAAACGGAGAAAGATATGCAAAAACATAAAAAACTATTTATAAAAGCGGTTGCTATATTGGTCTCGACGTGCGCGTTTTTCTTTTCGGCGTGCGATTCGGGGGATAATGCGGGCGATCCGATAGATTCCGGCTCGGGGTTTTCGCCCGATAACGGTGTTCGCGTAAGCTCCGTTTCGTTCAACGTAATCGACGAAACGAGCCGCCAAGAATACGAAAAGATAGAACTTTCAAAGGTAATCGAAAACTCGCTTTCGAGCATAGTTACGCTCACCGTGCAAACGGAAACGACAACCGTCGTAACTTCGGGCGTTGCGATTGCGAATTCCGAAGACGGCTCGGATACCTATATCGTCGTCTCGCACCAAAGCGTTGCGGGGGCTAAGTCCGTCGTTGCAAAATACTCTTTCGCGGGCGAAAACGTAAGCTTTTCGACTGACGACGGCACTCTAAAACCTGTCGGAACAGATCCGCAAACGGATATTTGCGTTATACGTTTAAGCGGGAAACTCCCGATCGCTTTAATTTACGACGACGAGCTTTATTCGGGCGAAGAAATCGTTGCGTCGGGCAATCTTTTAGCCGACGGCACTCTTTTATCCACGCGCGGGATTTTAAGCAGTGTCGATTATTTCGCGGAGGCAAGCGAGGGAAAAAGCGTTAATTATCTGCTCACCGACGCATACGTTAAAGCTTCGGGCTCGGGCGGGGTGTTTTTAGAACGCGGCGGATTTTTCGCGGGGCTTTTAACCTCGCTTTCCGAGTTTAAGCAAACTTCTATAAGCGCGGTCGTTCCCGCGGGTACGGTCAAAGAAGTAGCCGCCGCCATAATCGAAAACGGCTACGTTCCCGGGCGTTACAAACTCGGCATCAGCGTTGCGGATAACCGCTACAGTTGGGGCATAACCACCGGCGTAGAAGTCACCGAACTTGCCGCCGACGGCAGTTTATACGCGGCGGGCGAAGGACTTAAAGTGGGCGACGTTTTGCGCTCGGTTACGATAGGCGGGACTAATTACGGAGTTGCCAGAGCCGATACGTTCATCTATTATCTTTATGGTGCGGATATAAACGTGGGCGACGTTATAACCTTTTCGGTCGAACGCGGAAAAACTCAATTAATCGTTTCTATTCAGATAAAGCAATATAACTATTTCGACGAAAACTAAAAGAGGAAAACATGTACGAAGTAAAGCTTAAAAAGGGCGAAGAACGCAGAATTTTGCAAGGCGAGCCGTGGGTTTTCGCCAATGAGGTTTATAAAATAAGCGGAGAAGGCAAGCAAGGCGATATCGCGCGCGTGGTCGGGTTCGACGGACGTTTCGTAGCGCTCGGCTACATAAATCACCTTTCTAAAATTTTAGTTCGCGTGCTCAGCTATAAAGACGAGGAAATAAACGACGACTTTTTTTACCGCCGAATAAAAGAAGCTAACGATTATCGTTTAGCACTCGGATATAAAGACAATTATCGCGCGGTGTTCGGCGAGTCGGACAGGCTTCCCGCCTTAATCGTGGATAAATACGGCGATTATTTGTCTTGTCAGTTTTTGTCGCTCGGAATGGAAAAACGCAAGCAATCGCTCGTTAAAATTTTGGTCGATATTTTTTCGCCCAAGGGGATTTACGAGCGTAGCGACGTTCCCGTTCGCAAAAAAGAGGGGTTGCCCGAGCAAAAAGGACTTTTATACGGTGAAGTCCCCGACTTTGTGGAAATCGAAGAAAACGGATTAAAACTTTTGGTCGATATAAAAAACGGACAAAAAACGGGATATTTTTTAGACCAAAAAGAAAACCGCGATAATTTAAAGTGTTACGCTAAAGGCAAAACCGTGCTCGATTGTTTTTGCAACGAAGGCGGATTTTCGCTTTGCGCCGCTAAATACGGAGCTAAAAGCGTTACGGCGGTCGACGTTTCCGAGCGTGCTTTGGATTTAGTCAATAAAAACGCGCGGTTAAACGGCTTTTCAAACGTTATAAAAACCGTTCAGGCAGACGTTTTCGAGCTGCTTCGCGAAGAACGCCGCCGCGGGGCGTTTTACGACCTCATCGTTTTAGATCCGCCCGCGTTCACCAAAACAGCCGACACCGTTAAAGAGGGATTGCGCGGATATAAAGACGTAAACGTTCAAGCGCTTAAACTTTTAAAAAAGGGCGGTATTTTGATAACGTGCAGTTGCTCGCAACATATAACGGTCAAATTGTTTACGGATATGCTAAAAAGCGCGCTTTACGATAGCGGTGTAAGCGCAAAGCTTATGGAACTTAGAATTCAGGGCAAAGACCACGCAGCCTTTGCCGGACAAGACGAAAGTTTGTATTTAAAAGCCGCCGCGCTTTACGTTTTTTAAAGGCGTACTTTAAAGCGACTTTCGAATAGAATAACTACGGAGAAATTTTATGGGAGTTTTTAACGATGCAAGTTTAAATAACGATTTCTATTTTGCCTCGGGTGCCAAAAATTCGTCTAACGGCTACGCGAAAAGCTCTAAATCCTCTTCGAAAAAACGAAGCGGAAAGAGTAAAAAAAGTGGATATTACGAATACGACGAAAAAGGCTACGGCAGATACAGAAAACCAAAACTCGGCGGCTATACTGCGCTGATTTTAATATTGCTCGCTGTTATAGCGATTTGCTATTATTTATACAAGGGCGGATATATTTTTAAAGAGGAAACGCCCGAACGATTTTCGGGCTTAGACCAAATTTTTAGCGGAGTAACTTCTTCGCAAAGCGGCGAGATGAAAGTTCATTTTATCGACGTAGGGCAGGGCGACTGCATTTTTATTCAGTTTCCCGACGGCAAAAATATGCTTATCGACAGCGGCGATAACAGAAAAAAGAATTCGACGCGTTGGAATACCGCCGATAAAGATAAAAGCAATTCGCAAGTTATAAAAGAATATCTTGCAAGCGCGGGGGTAGATAGCGACATAACCGTTTTGCTTGCCACGCATGCGGACGCCGACCATATCGGCAATATGAGTGAAATTTTTAAAGAATATAACGTTTCGTATTGTTTGCGCCCCTCCGTTTATTATTCGGGAACAAAAGGCGAATTCGATTCGGAATTTAACCCTCAGCCTACCGTAAAAAAGCACACCGATCAAGGTTCGGATACTTATTATAATTATCTTAAAGCTTTGCAAGACGAGGGGTGTAGCTGGGAATTTTTTAATTACGAAACGGATTTTTCGCAAGAATTTACTTTTGACGGCGGAACTTATAGCTATAGCGTGGATTTTTTAACTCCGCTAGAGGACGTGGGCTCGATAGGCTATTCTAACAACGCCAACAATTATTCGCCGATAATGTGGATTAAATACGGCGAATTCGATTTGATTTTAACAGGCGACGCCGAAACGAAAACGCTCGAAAATCAATTCGTAAAATACGTAAACGACACGAAATACAATTTGCCTACAACCGTTGAACTTTTCAAAGCGGGACATCACGGCGCGTCCACCGCCTCGAGTTTGGATTTTATCAATTTGTTTAAGCCGCTAAACACCGTGTTTTCTTGCGGGGCAGGTAACAGTTACGGTCACCCGCACGAAGAGGCTATGCAAAACGTATTAGCCGTAAATTCAGCCGTTTGGCGCACCGATTTGCAAGGAAATATATGTTTTACCGTAAAAGCGGACGGCAGTTGCAGTGCAAAAACTCAAAACGAAAACACCGTCGAATATTCCGCGCTTATCAAGTGCCCCGAAAGAAATAAGTAACGTCGGCGTAAAAACTGTCGCGCACCTTAAAAAACAATAAATAAAAACGTTTTTTGTTCGCATAATAAAAGCGATGCAAAAGGCGTTTTTCGCTTTTTAAGGGGGATATATGAAACGGAACGAAATCGTTCGGCTGGAAGAATCGGGAAGAATAACCGTTCCCAAAGAACTTTTAAAGTTCGTCGGGTTAGAGGGGGAGCGCGTCGTCGAGTTGCACGTCGAAAGGGATAAACTCGTTATAAAAAAGTATTCGCCGCTATGTTCGCTCGCCGCAATGGCAAAAAGACTTGCGCTTGCCGTGGGCGATTTGTCCGGAGCGGTGGGGATCGTTTGCGATAACGGCAAAATTTTAAGCTGTTCGTCGACTGCGCTTAAAGAACTCGTCGGAAAAAGCGTATCTAGCGAGCTTTTAAGTATTATCGCGGCGGGGCAACCCTCGCTTATAAATGCCGCCGACGGCGGCAAACTCTTTGACTTAAGCGAAGATTTTTCTTTCGATTATCGCGCGTTTGCCGCTCTTCCCGTGTGCTTCTGCGATGAAGTAGTCGGATGCGTTATAATCGTCGGATTAGACGAAAACAGCGTGTTTTCGGGCGAAGAAATTAAAATTCTAAAACTCGCGCGCGAAATGCTTTTAAGCGCTTTGGATGCCGAAAATGGATGAGCTTTCTTTTGCTAAAAGTAAAAAACCGCGCGTGCGCGTTTTAAGCAAAATTCGTAAAGATTGGTCGCTCGGTGCTTGGGCTTGCGCGTTTTCGTCGGTTTTTGTAAAGGCAATCGGCGCGGCTTATAAAATCCCGCTTTCGGCGGCGCTTAAAGCCGAGGGATCGGGGCTTTATCAAATGATTTTTCCGCTCTACGCGCTTTTAATAACTCTTTCGGGCGCGTATCTGCCGCAAGCGTTGACTCGTGCCATAAGCGGCGGGGCTAGCGCTAGAATTTTAGTTAAAAAATCGCTTTGCGTTTTTTGCTTAATCGGCGCGTTTTTCGGCGGATTGTTAGCGCTTTTCGGCAATAAAATAGCGATTTTTCAGGGCAACGCGGCGGCGGGCGAGCTATATAAAGCTATTGCTCCCGCGGTTTTTATCTGCTCTGTAATCGCGGTTTTAAGGGGGGCTATTCAAGGCGGCGGAAGCTTTTTGCCTACCGCTGTTTCTCAGCTCGTCGAGCAAATCGTTAAGGCTGTTTCGGGGTTGTTTTTCGTATATTTTTTGGGCGGAACGGCTCGCGTAAAAGCAACTTATGCGGCGGTGGCGGTAACCGTTTCCGAAGCGGTGACCGCGTTTTATTTGGCTTTTGAATATTTTAAGCGGTATAACGCGAGGGGCGACGAGTCGATTGAGGCTGTTTTGCTAAAAAAACCGTTAAAAGGCGGATTGTTGCGCCAAAGCGGCAAAAACGAATTTAAAACCCTTATTTTTTACGCGGCTCCGCTTTGCGCCGCGGGGCTGATAACTCCGCTCGCCTGCTTTTTGGATAGCGTTATCGCGGTTAATTCCTTAAAAAAATGCGTGCGAAACGCCGTTTCGGTTTACGGAGCTTATGCGGGCGCTTCGGAAACGATTATTGCTTTGCCGGTCGGCGCGCTTACCGCTTTCGCCTCGGCAAGCTTACCTAAACTCTGCAAGGAGCGCGGGTTAAGTAAAAAATTATTCGCTTTTGTGGGTGCGGGCGCGTTTTTAGCCGGCGCGAGTATAATATGCTTTTCGGATTTTATTTCGCTTACGCTTTTTAAAAGTTTCGGCGAATATTCCGCGCTTATTTCCGAGCTTTTAAAAAAGTCGGCTCCGAACGCGGTTTTTCAAAGTTTGCTCGCCGCGTCTAACGTCGTTTTGCTTTCGAAAAGCAAACAATATTTTTCGCTGTTTTCTATGCTCTGCGGGCTTGTTTTAAAGCTCGCGGTCGATTTCGCGCTGATAAAAATACCTAAATTTAACGTTTTCGGACTGGTAATTTCGGATAGTTGCTTTTATTTGCTTGCGCTTGTTTTAAATTTGGGTTATATTATTTACGTAAACAAGTTTATGTGTGCAAACGCGCAAGGGCGAATTCGGCAGAATAATCGTCAAAGTTTTTAAAAAATCGGCGTGTTTCGGTTCGGTGAAAATATGCAAATAGTTTTAATAGGTTTAGGCTCTAGCTTAGGCGAACTTTCCGTAAACGCCTTGAACGAATTAAAAAACGCTAAAAAAGTTTTCGTCAGAAGTTTAGTTCCGCAAAGCACGCGGATTTTAAGCGAATACGGCATAAGCGCGCAAAGTTTCGATTGTTTGTTCGAAAAAACTCGCGGATTCGATTCGTTAAATAAAAAAATCGCCGCCGAAGTACTTAAATTCGCGCGCGAAAATAAGCAAGAAACGGGCTCCGCGGTTTATTGCATGGACGGAAGCGTTGCCGAAGATAACGCCGCCGCCTTAATTTTAGATCGCGCAAAGGACGCTAAAGTGTTCGAGGCGGCTTCTAGATCCGGCTCGCTGGTTGCGGAAAACGTTTTTCGCGGCGGATATACCGCCGTTTCGGCTCACAGTCTAGAGCTTATAACTTCGGCTTGCGTTTTGCCGCTCGTGGTTTACGATATCGACGACGCGTTTTTAGCCGCCGATTTAAAACTTAAACTTTGCGACTTGTTCGGCGACGATGCCCCTGCCGTTTTGCTTTGCGGCGGTAAAAAAATAAAAATTAAACTTTTCGAATTTGATAGGTTTTCGGATTATTCTTACAGTACCGCTTTAATAGTACAGCGCTGTTCGCTTACTCAAAAAACTCGCTTTTCAATTGAAGATTTGCTCGAAATATTAAACGTTTTGCGCTCTGAAAACGGATGCCCTTGGGATAGGGAACAAACTCGCGAAAGCATCGCGAATAATCTAATCGAAGAATGTTACGAGCTTTACGACGCGCTTTTATCGGGCGACGACCACGCTATCGCGGAAGAGGCGGGCGACGTGCTTTTGCAAGTCGCGTTTCATATTATTTTCGGCGAAGAAGCGCACGAATATAACCGCTCCGACGTAATAAGCGGCGTTTGCGAAAAGCTTATCGGTCGCCACACGCACGTTTTCGGAAACGACGTAGCAAGCGGCAACGAGGCGGCGCTCGCCGTTTGGGAGCAAAACAAAACCAAAGAAAAAGGCTTTGCCACCGCCGGCGAATATTTGCAAAGCGTGCCTAAAGCCTTCCCCGCGCTTATGCGCGCGCAAAAATTGCAAAAACGCGCCGCTAAATACGGATTCGATTTTTCGTCCGTTAAGCAAATTTACGATAAAATCGCAGAAGAAGCGCAAGAAATTAAAGACGCAAAAGGCGACGACAAAAAACAAGCGGAGGTCGGCGATTTATTGTTTAGCGCGGTCAATTTGGCGCGCTTTTTAGGGGCGGATGCAGAGCAAGCGTTGAATAATTCTTCCGAAAAGTTTTTAAAGCGCTTTATAAAAACCGAAGCTTTAGCCTTGGCTGACGGCAAAAAACTCGAAAACTTAAGCGAAAACGAATGGGATAATTATTATAATGAAGCTAAAAAGTCTGAAGATAGGTAACGTTTTATTGCAAAACAACGTGGCGCTCGCTCCGATGGCGGGGTTTACGGATAAAGCTTTTCGCTCGCTGTGTTTTTCGCTCGGCGCGGGGCTTTGCGTTACCGAAATGGTTTCCGCAAAAGGCTTGATTTATAAAAACGACCACACGCGCGAGCTTTTGGCTTGCGGCGACGATTTGGATAAAACCGCTTGCCAAATTTTCGGCGGCGAACCCGATATAATGCGCGCCGCTTGCGAAAGCGAAGAACTTGATCCTTTTAAAATTATAGATATAAATATGGGCTGTCCGGTTCCTAAAATTTTTAATAACGGCGAAGGCTCGAGTTTGTTAGGCGACGTAAATCGCGCCGCGAAAATCATATCGGAATGCGCAAAATCGGGTAAAATCATAACTGTTAAATTCAGAGTCGGAATAGCCGATAACGGGCTTATAGCCCCGCTTTTTGCAAAAATGTGCGAAGATAACGGAGCTAAAGCGATAACCGTTCACGGAAGAACTCGGCAAGGCATGTATTCGGGCGAAATTTATTACGACCAAATAGAAAAAGCGAAAAAAGCGGTCGATATCCCGGTGTTTGCGAACGGCGGAATTTTTACGGCTGCCGACGCCGAAAATATGATGCAAAAAACGGGCGCCGACGGCGTTGCCATAGCCCGCGGCGCGCTGTATAATCCCTTGATTTTTTCTGAAATCTGCGGAACGCCCGCGCAAAAAAGCCTTAAAGATTGCGCTTTTTATTTGCTAGACGAACGCGTGAAATATATGCCCGATAAAATTGCGGCTCACGGAATGCGCAAACTATTATCGCAAATGCTTCGCGGCGTTCGCGGCGGAAAAGATGCTAAACTTAAAATTTTCGAGGCGGAAACTTGCGCCGAAATCAAAGATATATTAAACGAGCTCGAGGGCGCATTTTAGCGTTTTCGGCTTTTTTAATATGCGGTCGGTTTAGCATCGGTCGGTTTAATATATGTAACGGCAAAATCGCGGTAAGAATATAATAATCGAGGGGTATTTATTTTGCTCGTTCGTATATTAAAATCGCTTGAAGAATGCGAAAAATGTGACGTTGCCGTAGTTCCGTTCGGGATAGTCGGCGAAATTGTTTTTAAAAAGCAAATCGAGGGCGACGCCTTAGAACTTATAAATTTAGGCAAACTTTCGCTGAAAACGGGCGGGATTTTGTTGGTCGGCGCGCCGTCGGATAATTACGGCGTAAAAAAACGGTCGGTGTTCGCTTTCGAAAAAGGAAGGCTTATTTCGGTGTGCGATATGAATTGCGACGAACAAGGTTTTTCGCCGTCTTCGGGCTATAAAATAGTAGGCAAAGAGGGCGCAAAAATAGGCGTTTTGGTAGATAAAGATTTGTTTTTAACCGACGCCGTTTTTGCACTCCGCTCTTGCGGTTGTTGTGCGATAATCGACCTATACGCGGACTTTTGTAATCGTAAGGCGCGCGTAAGCTCAGAGTTTTACGCCTTTTGTCATGGCGTTAATTTTCTTTTGGCGGCGCAAAACGAAGCGTGCGCGTTCGATTCGTTCGGCAACAGAATTTTAAGCGGAGCGGGCGGTGAAATAGTCCTTCCTAGATTAAAAGCTTGCAAAGAAGTTCGCGTTAAATTGCGAGGTGCAGGCAGATAATCGGTCGGATAATTTTTTTTGAGTGCGGCTCTTAGCGGTAAATTTTTCGCGTTTTAGCGGAAAAATGCGAGTATGCCGTACTTTTATTTTTGACGAATTTTCCCAGGCGGGTAAGAACGTTTTACAAAACGGCTTGGTTATGTTAAAATAGAAGCATGAATTACATAGGCTCGAAATATTCAATTTTAGATTTTTTAGTTCAATCCATCGAAAAAACGCTTTCCTTAAACGGAGAGCAAAAACCGCAAAGCGAGCTCGTTTTTGCCGATTTAATGGCGGGAACGGGCGTTGTTTGCGCCGAGTTTAAAAAACGCGGCTATTCGGTTATCGCCAACGATAATCAATATTACAGCTACGTTTTACTTAAAAACGCGCTTGAAAACGGCGCGGAACTCAGCGAAAGTCGCCGAAACGAACTTATTTCCGCTATCAACGCCGCCGAAAAAGCAGAGGGGTTTATTTATAAAAACTACTCGGCAGGCGGAACCGAAGCTCAAGAATTTTGCAGAATTTATTTCTCCGACGAAAACGCTAAAACATGCGACGGCGCGCGTATTTTTATCGAAAACGAACTAAAAAGCGGAAGAATTACTCAAAACGAATATTATTTTTTGCTTGCTTCGCTGATAAACAGCGCGGATAAATACGCAAACACCGCCTCGGTTTACGGCGCGTTTTTAAAAAAGCTTAAAAAATCCGCCGCTCGGGATATGGTTATAACCGAGGTCCCGCCTATAATCGGGCAAAAGGGCGAGGCTTATAATCAAAACGTAAGCGAACTTATAAAAAGCGTTTCGGGGGATATTTTATATTTAGACCCGCCTTATAACGCTCGCCAATATTGCACGAATTATCATTTGCTCGAAACGCTCGCTCGCTACGACGAACCCGAAATCAAGGGCAAAACCGGGCTTCGCGAATATTCGGCTCAGAAAAGCGATTTTTGCGTTAAGAGCAAGGTGCAAAAAACCTTTGCGGATATCGTTAAAAACGCGAACTTCAAATATATATTCTTAAGCTATAACAACGAAGGGCTGATGTCTTTTAACGATATCGAAAAAATAATGTCTAAATACGGCAGATATAAGGTCTATATGCGCGAACATCGCCGTTTTAAGGCGGATAACGCACGCCAAAGCAAGGCGGAAAGCACCGTCGAATATTTGCATTGCTTAATCAAGGATAAGTAATTTTTCGGCTTTTAGCACGGAGCCGAGAGCAAAGCAAAAATATAACGAAAAGGGAATTTCTATGAAAATTTTAATAATTCGTCACGGCGATCCCGACTATGTAGCCGATTCGCTTACCGAGCGCGGAATTAAAGAAGCCGAGGCGTTAAACGCATATTTAAAAAACGCGGGGATAACTTACGCTTATCGTTCCCCGATGGGGCGGGCAAAACTGACTGCCGAGCTCGCGTTAAAGGGTTTGAACGTGTCGCTTACGGAGTGCGCGTGGCTTCGCGAATTTTTCGGGCAGATAGACATAGGCGAGGGCGAAAGGCTCGCTTGGGATTTGCTTCCTTCTTACTACGGCGAGAATTCCGAGCTTAAATTCGAAAACTGGAAAAATCATAAGCAGTTTAAAAACACCGACTTTTTTAAAGAATACGATTCGGTAAAAAACGGACTGTTCGAACTTTTGCAAAAACACGGCTATAAGCCCGTTAACGGCTATTTCGAGGTCGAAAAAGCCAATAAAGATACGATTGCTTTTTTCTGCCATTTCGGGGTGGAGTGCGTAATTTTATCTTTGCTTTTCGGCATTTCGCCGTACCCGCTTTGGCAAAATTTTTGCGCGTTGCCTTCTTCCGTTACGACGGTCGTTACCGAAGAACGCGAACCCGGCATAGCTCAATTTCGCACGCTTGCTTTCGGCGAAACCGCTCATTTGCACGAGTCGGGTTTAACTCCCTCCTTTGCGGCTCGTTTTCGCGAAACTTCGGCGGATAGCGAGCGAGCGTAAAAAACGCAAATCGCTTCACTGTTTTTTGCGATTGAACCATCTACCAAAGCGACGAAAAAACATGAGATATTTATTTTTCGATACCGAAAGCGCGAATTGTCGTTCCGACGGCAATATTTTCAGCTTCGGATATCTGATTACCGACGAAAACTTCAACATTCTGGCACCGCAGACGGATATCGTAATAAATCCGCGCGCGCGATTTGACGGCTACGTAAAAAAGCATATTTTAGCTTATAAAACCGAAGAATTAAAAAGCGCGCCCGATTTTTTCGGAGTTTACGAGCAAATTCGCTCGCTTATGACCGAAAAAGACGTGGTTTGCATAGGCTACGGCGTGGCTAACGATCTAAAATTTTTAAACGGCGATTGTGCCAGATACAAGCTCGAAAAAATCTCGGCTGTTTTTTACGACGTGCAAACGCTGATAAAACAAGCCGAAAATCGTCAAGGCAGAAAGCTTTCGGTCGAGTACGCCGAGCTTACCGGCGGCACGGACGAAAACGCTCACAGAAGCGACGCCGACGCCTATTTTACTATGCGCGTTGCGCAAGAAGTTTGTAAAAATAGCGGAAATCCGCTTTCTTATTATCTGCAAAAAGCCCCCGCGTTTTTAGCCGAAGAGCAAGAAAAGCGCCTTGCTCGCCTTGCCGAAAAACAAAAAAAATACGAAGAAAGTTTAGCTCGAAAATCGCGCGAGCATAAAAATTTCAAGGCTTGAAACTAATCGTATAAAAAACTGCGCGTAAAAACCGTTGACAAAAGTCGTTTTTTAATGTTATACTTACCATATGACTGTAAACGCTAAAAAAATAATAGCCTTCGACATAGGCGATAAGAGAATAGGCGTGGCTGTATCCGATCCGTTCGGCAATATGGCTTTGCCCCTCGAAACCTATCATCGCAAATCTTTCGAGCGCGACGTGACCGCCCTTGCCGATTTTGCAAGCGCGCGCTATGCCGACGTGATAGTCTGCGGCTTGCCGCTCAACGTCGACGGCTCTTATTCCGAGCAAACCGAAAAAACGCTTTTCTTTATCGAAGAGCTTAAAAAACGCGTGTTGATTCCCGTTGAACTGCAAGACGAGCGCTTTTCCACCAAAGAGGCGCATAGGGTTCTCATATCCGAAAGCATGCGCCGCGAAAAACGCAAAAGTTACGTCGATTCGGTAGCCGCGTCATTCATTTTAGACGATTACATGCGAAAAAAAGCCAACGAGGCAAATAGCATAAAATAATAAAAATTTAACAAACTATATTACGGAGTAACAATTATGGCAGAAGAAAAAATTGAAAATTTAGAAGTAGAAACGGACGACGGCGATTTAGTCGAGCTCGTTGACGATCAGGGTAGAGTTTTAAAATTCTTTCACGTAGGTTCGCTCGAACACAAAGAAAAGTGGTACGCATTCTTTATGCCCGCCGAAGAAATCGAGGGTACTACCGAAGACGAAGTCGTAATCTTTAACATCGCTAAGGACGATAAAGGCGAAGAAGTTTTGCTTCCCGTCGAGGACGAGGCGCTTTTAGAAGAAGTTTACGAAGAATTTTGCCGTCAAATGGAAGAAGAAGCCGCCGGCTTAGAAGCCGCTGAATTAGAAGGCGGTTGCTCGTGTTGCGGACATGACCACGACGGTTGCGATTGCGACCACGAACATCGTCACGGCGACGGCTGCGACTGCGGATGCGGTCACGACCACGACGATTGCTGTAAACACTAATCTAAGTAAAAACAAATATTTAAGTGATTTTATGCGTGTGAGAGCGTTTGGAAACGTTTTCAAATAAGCTATAGTGCAAAAAAGCGGCGCGAAAAATAATTTTTCGGCGCAAATTTACAAAAACGTGGTAAAAACGCTTGCGTTTATCCCGCGTTGTATGATAAAATGTAACAAGTGACTTCGGGCGGTCCTCTTGCAAAACGGCAATGAACGTCTGGTAATAAAAGGAGGTATAAGTCCAATGGCTAATATTATCGATCAAATCAATCAAGAAAATATGAAGCAAGAAACTCCTTCCTTCAACGTAGGCGATACGGTTAAAGTATCCGTTAAGGTTATCGAAGGTACGAGAGAAAGAATTCAGATTTTCGAGGGCGTTGTTATCGCTAAAAGACATGGCGGAATAAGCGAAACCTTTACCGTAAGACGTTTATCTTTCGGTATCGGCGTTGAAAGAACTTTCCCCATCCACTCGCCCAAAATAGCCAAGGTAGACGTAGTTCGCAGAGGTAAAGTAAGACGCGCTAAGCTTTATTATTTACGCGGGCTCACAGGTAAGGCTGCCAAGGTTAAAGAAATTTTATAATTTCATAAAACACCGAGAATATATCGCACTAATTCTTCAATCGAGGGCTTAGTGTGATTTTTCTTTAACCCGCCTTGTTTCAGTCTTATTTTCAGCCGATATAGGCTTGACTTTTATCCGATATAAAAGTATAATAATAAAAGGTTTGTCGCAATAATCGAAACATAAAAAGCAAGGCTTAATTCCGACCGAAAAGGCGGCAAATTAAAAAAACGAAGGCGCTTAAAAGGCACAAAAATAAGAAAAAATATTTTTTACTACGACAGGCGAACTTGCCGATAACGGGCTTATAGCCCGACTTTTGCGATTTTTTACCGCGCGGCTCTATTAAAAACGAGCGAAAGTAAGTTGCGCCGAACTAATTTTTCGTATGGAGGTTAACGATGCTAAGAACGGATATTTACACTCAAAAGCTGCGTCAACTTCGGGACACCCTGAAAGAGGCAGGGTACTCTCTTTGACGTCGACAATTTAAGAAAAGAAAAAACGGAGCTCGAAGCTCAGCTCGAACTGCCCGAGGTTTGGGGCGACCTTGAAAAGTCCACCTCGCTTTCGCGCAAGCTTCAACACATAAAAAACAAGCTTTCCGTATTCGACGAAACGACCGCCGCGGTCGACAGTTTAGAGGACTTTTTGGTCCTTGCCGAAGAAGAAAACGACGAAAGCTTGGCTAGCGACATAGAAAACGACCTTGCAAAAGCAGAAAACGATATCGAACAGCTTCGTTTGCAAACACTGCTTCGCGGCAAATACGACGGTTCTAACGCGATACTTACGTTGCACGCCGGAGCGGGCGGCACCGAGGCGTGCGATTGGACCGAGATGCTTTACCGCATGTATATATGTTACAGCGAAAAGCACGGATATAAACTCACCGAGCTCGATCGGGTTGCCGGCGACGAGGCGGGCATAAAAAGCGTTACTTTCAAGGTCGAGGGCGAAAACGCTTACGGCTATTTAAAGGCGGAAAAGGGCGTTCATCGTTTGGTAAGAATTTCGCCTTTTGACGCGAACGCTCGCAGACACACTTCTTTTTCGTCGGTGGAGGTAATGCCCGAAATCGAGGACGACGGCGATATAGTAATTCGCCCCGAGGAATTAAAAGTGGATACTTATCGCTCGAGCGGGGCGGGCGGTCAGCACGTTAACAAAACCGAGTCGGCAATAAGAATAACTCACTTGCCGACCGGTATAATAGTAGCGTGTCAAAACGAGCGCAGTCAAGTGCAAAACCGCGAGCAAGCCATGAAAATGCTTATGAGCAAGCTCATCGAGCGCCGCGAAAGCGAAAAAATGGAAGAAGCCGCCGAAATTAAGGGCGAAATGAAAAAAATCGAATGGGGTAGCCAAATTCGCTCGTACGTTTTCTGCCCGTACACTATGGTTAAAGACCATCGCACCGGGTGCGAAACGGGTAACGTTCAGGCGGTTATGGACGGCGATCTCGACGCGTTTATAATCGATTATCTTAAAAAATCTTAAAAGTAGAAAATGTTCACTTCTTATGAAGACCGCGTAAAAAGCAGGGGAATAAAGCAAAACCCCGTAATACTTGCGATAGAATCCTCGTGCGATGAAACCGCGTGCGCGATTTTGCGCGGCAAAAACGAGCTTTTGTCCTCGGAAATAGAAAGTTCGATGACCGAGCATATTCGTTTCGGCGGAGTAGTGCCCGAAATCGCTTCGCGCGCGCATACTACCGCCGTTTCGATAGTGGTAGACCGCGCGATAAAAAACGCGGGAATAACTTTAGATCAAATCGACGCAGTTGCCGTTACTTACGGAGCGGGGCTTTTGGGCGCGCTTTTGGTGGGCGTTTCTTACGCGAAGGCGTTAGCTTTTGCTTTAGGCGTTCCGATTGTGCCCGTAAGCCATATTCGCGGGCACTTGGCTGCGATATATCTTGCGGATAAAAATTTGGAGCCGCCGTTTATAAGCCTGCTTGCAAGCGGCGGGCATACCGCCGTAATAGAGGTGAAAAACTACGCCGAATTTAACGTTTTGGGCGCTACGCTCGACGACGCCGCGGGCGAGGCTTTCGATAAAGTCGCTCGCGTTTTGGGGCTGAATTACCCCGGCGGACCTAACGTCGAAAGGCTTGCCGCTTTAGGTTCTCCTACCGTAGAAATGCCGAAAATGCTTAAGGGCAAGGCGGGCTACGATTTTTCGTACAGCGGGCTTAAAACCGCGGTTATAAACCACGTTCATACGCACGAGCAAAAAGGCGAAGAATATTCGAAAGCCGACGTTGCGTGCTCCTTTCAGCATGCCGCTTTAGACGTTTTGGTCGAAAAAGCGTTGTCTGCCGCAAAGCAAACGGGCTATAAAACCGTAACGCTCGGCGGAGGGGTTGCCGCAAACGGCTATCTGCGTAACATTCTAGCCGAAAAATGCAAAAAGTCGGGCATAAACGCGATTATTCCGCCCAAAAATTTATGCACGGATAACGCGGCGATGATTGCCGCCGAAGGTTATATTCAATATTGCGCGGGGAATTTCGCGGGGCTTGATTTAAATGCGAGCGCCCGAGTAGATTTAAACGTTTTTTGATTTTTTAGGCGCTTTTTAACGCGTGACTTGATTAAAAACGTGCAAGCCGATTGTTAAATTCGCAAATATTTTTTAAAAATTATTGACAAAGGCTTGCAAAACATATATAATAGATACTAAGAAACTTTCTTTTAAGTTTTTTTGGAGCACTAAACATGAAAAATTTTATAAAATCGATTGCGCTGGTACTCATTTGCAGTATGGCGGTCGCATTTACGGCTTGCTCGTTCGGGGCTAAAGAATACGACGCGACGGATAACGGTTATTTTAAATTCGAATACTGCGAAGGCGTTGCCGTATACGACGCGGACGACGGGCTTGGCGGCGAGGTGGTCGATGACGGACTTACCGATGACGGTCTCGGAGGCGAAATCGAAGACGATTTCGGGGGAGAACTTATTCCCGTATCTTATTACTCGATAAGCGCAAAGGACGTTAAAAATTTGCCCGACGAAGTAAAAATTCCAAAAACTTACGACGATGGAATTCACGGCGAATTGCCTGTAGGCGCGATTAAAAACGGCGGATTCGCGGGCTCTACGATAAAAAAGGTATATCTTCCGCTCAACGTAAAAACAATAGGCGACAATGCGTTTGCCGAATGTCCTAATTTAACCGAAGCGTATTTTTACAAAGGCGCGGGCTTGCAAGAAATAGGCAAAAACGCATTCTTTAAGTGCGTTTGCTTAAGCGAACTTTCTTGCCCGAATTCTCTTATCAAAGTAGACGCTTACGCGTTTTGGGGGTGCGTTGCGCTAGAGCGCGTAAAACTTCCCGAAAAAACTCAGAGTATAGGCGACGGCGCGTTTGCATATTGCTCGGCGCTTAACTATTTTTATATCCCCACCGCTCTTTCCGAAATAGGCGAAAAAGCATTTATCGGTTGCGACGAAATCACTTACGAAGTTTCGGCATCGAACAATTATTTCAAACTTTCTAACGGAGAACTCGTTAGCAAATAGTCGGCAAATAATTAGCAAACGATAGGTTAGTCGAAAAATTATTGTATATATAATTAAAGCTCGAAAAATCGGGCTAAAAAAATCAAAAAACAAAAAAACGTTGCTATTATGCACCCCGAAAGTCTTTATCTTTCGGGGCGTTTTTTTTAGCGATAGGTGCTTTTTTGTTGTTTTTTTTGTAAAACTTGACAAGTTTTTTTGCAAAAAACAAAAAATTTATCGTTTTTTTACTTAAAATTAACCAAAAGTTTATTTTTATTTAGTAAAATATAATTGCGAAAAAACGGAGGAAGCAAATAATGCTGCAACTAAAAAACATAGTAAAAACTTACGTTACGGGCGAAATTACGCAAAACGCGCTAAACGGAGTAAGCGTAAGTTTTAGAGAGAACGAGTTCGTTTCGATATTAGGTCAAAGCGGTTCGGGCAAGACTACGTTATTAAACATCGTCGGCGGGCTGGACCGCTATACCGAAGGCGATTTGATTATAAACGGCATATCCACGAAAGCGTACACCGACGCGGATTGGGATTATTACAGAAACGATTCGATAGGTTTCGTATTCCAAAGTTATAACCTTATTCCGCACCAAAGCGTACTGGCTAACGTAGAAATGGCGCTAACCTTGGCGGGCGTTTCTAAAAAAGAACGCAGGGAACGCGCCGTCGCCGTGCTTGAAAGAGTAGGTCTTAAAGACCATATTCATAAAAAGCCGAACCAAATGAGCGGCGGGCAAATGCAGCGGGTCGCAATCGCACGAGCGCTTATCAATAACCCCGATATTCTGCTTGCCGACGAACCTACCGGCGCGTTAGACAGCGAAACTTCCATTCAGATAATGGAGCTTTTAAAAGAAATCGCCGAAGATAAGCTCGTTATAATGGTAACCCACAACCCCGAGCTTGCCGAAAAATACTCCACGCGAATAGTTCGTTTAAAAGACGGCGAAGTCGTAGGAGATACGGACCCGTTCGTCCCGATCGAAAAAAAGGCGCCGCCAAAGCGCAAAAAACAAAAAATATCGATGTCCTTTTTAACGGCGCTTTCGCTGTCGTTCAATAACTTAAAAACTAAAAAGGGCAGAACGGTGCTAACGTCTTTCGCGGGGTCTATCGGAATAATAGGCATCGCGCTGATTTTGGCGCTTTCTACCGGAATGAACACCTATATCGCCAATGTTCAAAAGGATACGATGGCATCTTACCCCATAACGATTAGCTCCGAAACGATAGATATTTCCGGCATAATGGGCGTTCGCGGAGAGATTGTAGGCAATATGAAAGGTGACGAAGGCGAGCCTAAAGATGGCGTTCACGCCGATTACAGCGACTTAAAAACAAGTCAAATGCTAACTTCGAGCTTAGTTAAAAACAATCTTACGGCGTTTAAAAAATACCTCGACGACGAAAACAGCGAAATCCATAAATATTTGGGCGAAAACGGAATTATTTATTCGTACAACGTAAGTTTCGACGTTTATTCGCGCAATGCCGATAACGATTTTATCAACAGCGACGCGGATATCGAGGGTTCTTCTTCTATCGGAACGAGCTCGACCATGCTAGGCAAGCTTACCGGCAGCACAAGCGGCGGCGCCGATAATTTTTCGGAGCTTACGGCGGGACAAAACGGCAAAACAAGCGTAAGTCAGGCTATAACCGACAGCTACGACGTGCTTTACGGCTCTTGGCCCAAAGAAAAAAACGAAGTCGTTTTGGTTTTGAATTCTAAAAACGGCATAAGCGCGGGCACTTTATATAAGTTGGGGCTAATAACGAAAACTCAATACGACGACGCGGTCGCCAGCATTAAAAAGGGCGAGGATGCCGCCGAAATAGATTTTTCTTACGAAGAAGTGTGCAAGCACGTATTTTATTTGGTCACCGCGTGCGATAAATACGAAGACAACGGCGACGGAACTTTTTCGTATATAGAAGACGGAGTTTTAAACGCGGATAAACTGCAAGAAAGAGCTTTAGAACTTAAAATTTCGGGCGTGGTTCGTCCTAAAGAAAGCGCTAGCGGCGCAAGTATATCGACGGCGGTCGCTTATACCGCGGCTCTTACCGATTACGTTGTTGACAAAAGTAACGAAAGCGCGGTAATCAAGGCGCAAGAAGCTTCACCCGAAATAAACGTTCTTACCGGAATGCAGTTCGCCTCTCAAACGGACGAGGATAAGGCAAAAGACGCAAAAACTTATCTTTCGAATATGAACGTTTCCGAAAAGGCAAGCTTTTATAAGTTGATGATGTACTATTCGAATGCCTCGGGTTCGACGAGCGGAAGTTTCGGATCAGGCACTACGGGCGGCACTGGCGGCGGTTCAACCGAAGGTTCGGATACGTCTTCGGGCTTAGCGGGCGGAAATTTCGGATCTAGCGCTACGGGCGGCTCGCTCGGCACGCCTACGAGCGAAGAAGATATGGCAAAAGCTCTCGACTTGTGGCTTGCAAGCAATCCCGACGAAAAAATACTCGTTACTATTTACGATAAATATATAGGCAGTTCTACTTACGAGGATAACATGTCGGCGTTCGGCAAGGTTAGTTACGACGCTCCCGCCTCGATAAGCATTTATATAGACACTTTCGAAAATAAAGACTATATTGCCGACTGCATCAACAAATACAACGAAACCGCCGAAGAAGACGCCCGCATAACTTACACCGATTACGTCGCGCTTTTAACTTCTTCGCTCACGACCGTCATAAACGGAATATCTTACGTTTTGGTCGCGTTTGTCAGCATATCGCTGGTCGTTTCGTGCATTATGATAGGAATAATTACCCATATTTCGGTTATGGAACGCACTAAAGAAATAGGCATTTTGCGTGCTTTGGGCGCTTCTAAGCGCAACGTTTCGCAGGTGTTCAATGCAGAAACCTTTATAATCGGATGTTGCGCCGGAGTGCTCGGAATCGTAGTTTCGTTGCTTTTGATGATACCAATAAACGCCATTATTTCGGGGCTTACGGGCATAGCGGAACTCGGCGCAATTTTAAATCCGTCCTCGGCTTTTATCTTGATCGGAATAAGCATTTTGATAACGATTTTGGGCGGATTGCTTCCCGCTAAAAAAGCCGCTAAAAAAGACCCCGTCGTAGCTTTGAGAACGGAATAAAAGCGGCAAAAATAAATAAAACGATCCAAAAAAAAGGGCGGCTAAAAGAGTCGTCGCAAAAGTAAAAAAGATAAAAACAAAAAAAGTTTCGGAAGAGTTTTTTCCGAAACTTTTTTCGTGGCTTTTTATAGGTCATCTTGAGCGAAGAACCGAGCATCACCGTCATCATGAGTGAATATTTTTTAAACCGTCATCCCGAGCGTCGTCGATGGATCTCGTTGGGGTAATCCGTAAATACTCAATCGAGATTCTTCGACTGCGCGAATAAAGCTTGCTCAGAATGACGGAAAGAAATGACTCAGAATGACGGTTACAACTAAAAGGGGCTGTCGCGTTAAGCGGCAACCGATCAAGACAAAAAAAGACACCCAAC
>CAYVKZ010000019.1:0-32963 GCA_964452295.1 uncultured Acidiphilium sp. | reverse complement strand
CTCGCTCGCGCGTCGCTTTATGCAAGTGCTCTATGCAGTTGTCAATCTTCGTACGTAACCCACGGTTACGCGCCATCTTTGCGACAGCCTAACTATAATAGCACTTTGCGTTTTTTAAGTCAAGCAAAAAAACAAAGATTTTTCATTTTTTTAAATTTTTTTTTGTTTTCCTTGTTTTTCAGCAAAAAATGCGTGATTTTGCCGATTAAAAAAAGCCGAAACGGTTAAGCTCGGCTTAATTTTTATATTTTTTTGCTTGCCGATGGGATTTTAATCTCCATTCGGTTACTTATTTTTAGCAAATAATTTTAAGAAAGCATTTTTTCGAAATCGGAAGAAAGCGTTTCGTATATTTTTTTGCAAGTTTCTTCGTTTTTGGCGTTGACCGAATAATAAATTTTAAGCTTAGGTTCGGTGCCGCTGGGGCGCAAACAAACGAATCCGCCGCTTTCAAGCTCGTAGTACAAACAATTTATTCCGTCGTATTCCAAATGCTCTACGCTACCGTCCGCATAAGTCTTTTCTCCGCTTAAATAATCGCGCGTGGCGATTACATTATATATATTGATACGCGCGAGACGTTCCGAACGGAGCTTTTCAACAATCGCGTTCATCTCGTCCATAGCGGAAAGCCCGCTGTACGCAACGCTCACGGTTTTATCGAACACGTGGCCTAAACGCTCGTAAATATCGCAGAGCATCGAATAAACCGATTTACCTTTAAACGCGAGATAGCAAGTAAGTTCCGCAAAAAGCACGCTTGCGACGACGGCGTCTTTATCGCGAGCGTAAGTTCCGCGTAAATATCCGCAAGATTCTTCGAACCCGAAAACGAAAGTTTTGCTTTTATCCGCCTCGTATTCTTTGATTTTTTCGCCTATAAATTTAAAACCGACCGGCGTTTCAACCATTTCTACGCCGTAGCTTTCGCAAATAGATTTTGCGAGATTGGTAGAAACGAAGCTTTTAACGGCAACCGCGTTTGCGGGCAGCTTTTTTTCCGCCTTTAAACGCATAAGCACGTATTCTAGCAGCAACGCGCCGACCTGATTGCCCGTAAGCCCTATAAATTCGCCTTCGTCGTTGCGAATGGCAACGCCTAAACGGTCACAATCGGGATCAGTACCGAAAACTACGTCCGCGTTAATTTTATCGGCAAGGTCTATCGCCATTTTTAAAGCCGCTTTATTTTCGGGATTGGGCACTTCGACCGTGGGAAAATTTCCGTCGTATTCCGTTTGTTCGCTTACGACCGTTACGTCTATTCCCATTTTATCCAAAACCTTGGTTACGGGAACATAGCCGCTGCCGTTGATGGGCGTATAGACTATTTTTAAGCGTTTACCTTGTTTTTTTACGGCTTTTTTAGAAAGCCCTTGCTTAATTACGGCTTTATAATATCCGCGCTCGAAACGCTTGCTGATATAAATAAGATTGCGCATTTGCGAAGCCGAATTTACGTCTAGCGTTTCGACCGAAAAATAATCGGTTATCTTTTTAATGTTTTCGACCACGACAGCCGTCGCCTCGGGCGACATTTGCGCGCCGTCCTCCCCGTAAACTTTATAACCGTTATATTCTTTGGGGTTGTGGCTTGCCGTTATCATTATCCCCGCGATTGCGTTCAATTTGCGAACGGCATAGCTGAGCATAGGTACCGGGCGCGGTTCGGAATACATATAAACCTGTATTCCTTCTTTTAAAAGCACGCCCGCAGCGGCTAATGCGAAATTTTTGGAATTGTTGCGCGTATCGTACGAAAGAGCAACGCCGCGAGCCATTGCCGATTTTCCCAAAGAGCGTATATAATCCGCAAGACCTTTCGTTGCGCGACGCACCGTATAAATATTCATCATATTGGTGCCGTAGCCCATAATTCCGCGCATACCGGCGGTGCCGAAAGACATTTCCGCACCGAAGCGATATTCTTTTTCCTGTTCGTTATCGGAAATAGCGTTAAGCTCCTTTAAAGCTTCGGCGCTTAAACTCTTTTCCGAAAGCCAGTTATCGTACGCAATTTTATAATCCATTTCAATCTCCTTATCGGCGGACCACACCCAAACTTTTTGCGTTCGCAACAGCCCGCTTGTACAACAATTATATAATTTGAGGTCGGCTTTGTCAAACGCGCTTTTAAACTTTTAGGCAAACATAGCCTTTTTCGGGGTAAAATTCACTTTGTTTTCACATAAGACGAAATTAAAATACAAAAAAATGCTCGCACGGCTAAACGTAGGCGGGTTTAAAAAAACCAATCGCGTTTCGGTAAAACACTCGTTCGACTTCAAAATCGCTCAGCCCCAACCCTTTCAACTCATCAGCAAAATCCAAATACGACGAATAATCGCCGCCTTTAAAAAGCGGAGCGTCGCTGCCGAAAAAATCCGTACCCAAACACAAACCCTTAACGCCGAAATTTTGCAAGTATTCGTCTATATGCCTTAAAAAAGCGGCGCGAGCATTTTCTGTTTTTTCACACAAAAAATGATTTACCCCGATAAGCCCGAAAATCCCGCCCTTTTCGAGCAAAAGTTTTATTTGCTCTTTTTTTAAATTACGACGGTGCGGGAAAACCGACCAAAGCGCCGAGTGAGTACAAAGCGGTTTATCTGAAAGATAAACGCCCTCGTAAAACCCCTGTTCGCTTATATGCGCTAAGTCGAGCGGAATATTATTTTCGTTTAAAAATCGCACAAAACTTTTGCCTAACCTTTTAATTCCGCCGTCTAAAGAACAGCCGTACGCAAAAGCGTTTTCGTTATTCCAACAAAGCGAGGCGCACAGCGGATTTATCTGATAAATCAAATCAAAAAGCGCACCTATAAGCCCGTTATCTGCACCTTCGCCCAAATAACAAGCGTTTTCCAGCGAGCAACGCGTGCCCACGGTTTTTTTAATCGAACAAGCGGTTTTTCGTAAAAAATCGAGGTCTTTTTTTTCGTCGTTATAAACGGCGTAAATTACTCGCGCGCCTTGTTTTTTCGCTTGAATAACATTTCTTTTGATTTGCTTTTCGCTTTTTCCGCAAGTAAATAAATCGCTGTGCAAATCTACGAGCATATGGTTTTTATTCCGCTTTATTTATATTCGCAAGATCATGAGATTATTAAAAAAATATTCGCAAGCGTTAAAATCAAAAAATCGCACGGTAAAAAAACAAAACCCCGCACAACCGATAAACAAGCTTCGCACGAGGTTTTTTTTCGACTATTAAATTTTCGTTTTTAAATTAAATAAGATTAAACTTTTTTGCTTTAAATGCCGGATTAATCGTTTTTGAGGCTTAAACAGCGCATCGAGTTGAGTATAGCCAAAACCGAAACGCCGACGTCTGCAAATACCGCGAACCACATAAGGTATGGCGCGTTTAAAAGAGCCATAACGAATACACCGAACTTAACAGCCAAAGCGAAAACGATATTTTGTTTTACTACGCGCAATGTTTTTTTTGCGATTTTACGCGCGGTAATCAAAGCGTTTAAATCGTCGTTCATAAGAACTATATCGGCAGCCTCGATCGCGCTGTCGCTTCCGACGCCGCCCATGGCAACGCCTACGTCTGCTCGCATTATAACGGGGGCGTCGTTAATTCCGTCACCGGTAAAACACACGCCCGAGCCGCCGTTTTTTTCGATTATTTTTTCTAACGCAACAACCTTTTCGTCGGGCAAAAGTCCCGCTATATGTCCGTTAACGCCACATTCGCGCGCAACGGCAGCCGCACTTTTTTCTCCGTCGCCGGTGAGCATGAACGTTTTTAAACCTTGCCCGTTTAAAGCTTTTATAGCATCGGCCGAAGAAGGCTTTACTTCGTCGGAAATTACTATATAGCCTAAATATTCGCCGTTTTCGGCAACGTATACCACACTACCCGCGCCGTCGTAAACTTCGTGAGGAGCAACCCCGTTTTCGGTTAAATGCTTATAATTCCCGCAAATAACGCAAGCTTCGGCAGCTTTTGCGATAACCCCGCGCCCCGCGATTTCCGTCACTTCACAATCGGAAATAATCCCGCTAAAATCGATGTTTTCGGCAACGGCTTTTGCAACGATAGCCTGAGCGACCGGGTGCGCCGATTTTTTTTCGACGGCGGCGGCAATCGCCAAAAGTTTATTTTTTTCGCAATCGCACTTTATTTCGCTAACCGAAAATTCGCCGCGCGTTATGGTGCCCGTTTTATCGAAAACGAACGCGGTAGTTTTAGCCAAAGCTTCGAAAGTTCCGCCGCCTTTAACCAAAATTCCGCGCCGCGAAGCGCTGCCTATTCCGCCGAAAAAGCCCATCGGAACGCTTATTACCAACGCGCACGGGCAGCTTATAACCAATAAAGACAGTGCTTTAAACACCCATTCGCTCCAATTTCCGCTTATAATCGACGGCACGACCGCTACGATTAAGGCTATTCCGCACACCGCGGGCGTATAATAGCGCGAAAATTTGGTTATAAAATTTTCGGTTTTAGCCTTGCGCATAGACGCGTTTTCGACCATATCGAGTATGCGCGAGACGGTGGATTCGCAAAACGCGCGCGTGGTTTTTATATAAAGCGCTCCGCTTAGATTGATGCAACCGCTTAACGCTTCGCTTCCGACGGTTACCCTGCGCGGTACGCTTTCGCCCGTTAACGCCGACGTATCGAGATTGCTTTCGCCTTTTATAACGACGCCGTCAACCGCAATACGCTCGCCCGCTTTTACTACAATCGTTTCGCCTATTTCCACTTCGTCCGGGAAAACAGTTATCTGTTCGCCCCCGCGAAGCACCGTCGCTTGTTCGGGCGCGATAGACATAAGTTCTTTAACCCCCGCGCGCGATTTACCGACGGCGTAGCTTTGAAACAATTCGCCCGTCTGATAAAAAATCATAACGGCAACCGCTTCGAGATATTCGCCTATTATAAACGCGCCCGCGGTAGCCACGCACATTAAAAAGTTTTCGTCTAAAAGCTTGCCTTTAAAAATATTTTTAACGGCGCGGAAAATTACGTCGTAACCGATAAAAAGATAAACGATTAAATACGCCGCCACATTAAAAATCGCGTTTTTGCCAAACGGCGCAAAGCAAATAAAAAGCAAAACGCAAGCTAGCAAAATAGCGCTTGCGATAATGCGAAAAAGCCTCATTTTTAACGGATTTTTATTTTTCATAATTACTTTATCCAATTAAAAACTTTTAATTTTTGCTTAAAGCCCGACGACTACTACGTTCTCGTCAAAATCGTGCACGGTTTGCTTTATCTCGGCGAAAACGGCTTCTTTTTTGCCTTCTTCGTAGTCGAGAAGTATTTTCTGGAATATAAAATTTACGCGAATTTCGTTTACGCCGTCTATAGCGGAAAGCTTGCGTTCTAATTTTGCGGCGCAGTCCGCACAATCTAAATTTCTTATTCTAAACGCTTTGTTCATAATTTTCTCCTAATTGTTTTCTTTGATTTTCGTATTTTTTTTCGCCTTGACCGAATTTTCGGCGACATCTACATATTATTCTTCTACGTGTTCGAGCGCCATGGTTATAATGCTTACGACGTGCTCGTCTGCAAGCGAATAATATACTTCTTTTCCGCTTTTGCGCGCTTTAACGAGCTTGCTTTGCCTAAGCACGCGCAGCTGGTGCGATATCGCGGATTTAGTCATGCATAAAAGATTGCAAATATCGCAAACGCAAAGTTCTTCGCTCATAAGCGCGGCTAAAATACCCGTCCGCGTGCTGTCGCCGAACACTTTAAACAATTCGGACATATCGTATAGCGCATCGTCCGACGGCATTTTATTTTTTACACGCGATATTGCGTCTTCATGTGGGTTATCCCCTACACATAACGGTAAATCGTTTTTTTTCTCTTTCATAATTAATTCCTTAACAAACTTAACAACCGCTCATATCAAACCAACGGTTGAATAATTGTTCAACTGTTTTACAGTATACTCTACCGCGAAAACTTTGTCAACGAATTTTACGGCAATTTAAAATAAAAGAATAAAAAAATTTTTAACGGCAATAATCAACGCGCAAGCGGTAAAAGGCAAAAGCCTTACCCCGCAGTAAAAAAACGACCTTAGGAGATTAAAAAATGAACCCTTTTAACGAAAAAACGCAAAAGCCCGAAGATTATCTGGTAAGCTTGAAAGAACTTTTTCCGGAGCCGTACGACAAAAACGAAACCGAGCCCTACACCAAAGCGCGAATAGTGCTTGCAACCGGAGCCGAATTCGAAGCGAATTGGCATTCGCATCAAATGCAGCGGCACGTTGCCGACGGCGAACTGCGCAGAGATTTAGCCGTTTCGCGCTTCGTCGAAAAACAGCAACAGCAAAAGCTTTCGCAGTTAAAACCGGCAAGCGAAAGCATATTGGAAACAACCATAGTGTACGAGCAGCTCGCGGTAGACCTTACCGCGGCAATGGCAAAGCAAGAGCTCAACTTCAACGTAAAACGAGCACTGGATTTCGCGCTTTTAGAAGACTTCGACCACCTGTATCGCTACGCGAATTTGCTCGACAGCGACTACGGAATTCACGCCGAAAGGCTAGTAGGCGAATACACCGAGTTAACTCCGGCGCGCCCGACGTTCGCACATCACCGCCACCCGCTAGACAACGTTAAAAAACCGATAGACAGTTTAAGGGACAACGTTAAAACCGTGCTTAACACTATGATAATAACAGCCGCCGAACAACAAACCATGAATTTTTATATGAACGCGGGCACTTACTACAAAAACGAAGCGGGCAAACGGCTTTTTCAGGAGATATGTTTGGTAGAAGAAGAGCACGTTACGCAATACGGCTCGCTTATAGATAATACTTTAGGACTTTTGGAATGTAATTTATGGCACGAATACACCGAATGTTACGTTTATTGGTCTAACTATCAAACCGAAACGAACGCACGCATGAAAAAAATTTGGGAATATTATTTCGAGTTGGAGTTAAGCCATTTGGCGGCGGCAAGAAAACTTCTTAAAAAATACAGAAACAAAGATTACGACGAGGTTATTTTAAACGCAGAATTTCCCGAACCATTAAAGCTGGAATCCAATATCGATTACGTGCGCGACATTTTAAAAAATACGGTGCAATTCACGGGTAAAAACCATGAATACGCAAACGTTAACGACCTTGAAAAAGACGACAGATTTTTCGCCTACAACGCAATGTTTAACGACCCGATTAAAGAAAATCCGTCGCATAAAGTCATTTGCGCTCACGTTGAAAAAAAGGGAAAAGACTATCGTTTCGAAACGCAAGAAAACCCGATTCCCGCGCTTACCGACCGCGAAAAGGATAATTTAGAAGTGGGTTATTTTAAAAACGCCGCGCCCTCGACCGAGTTTCGCCCGCTAAATAAAAATCCCGATTAACCGCGCGTAAAAAACAAAAATTTACCGCAATAAAACGGCGCGTAAAACAAAAAACGTGCCGTTTTTTTAATCGAAACACGCGATAATAGACCTATAGCCTTACTTTTTAAATTTTTCTCGTTTGAAAAATTTTTGCAAAACACAAAAAGGTATAAAAAACGCCGCGGAGATTTATCTGCTCCGCAGCGTTTTTATATTGCGTTTTTTTAAGCCGTTCGTTAAAAAAACTATTTAACTATCGACAAAAAATCTTTGGTTATTTTGGTTATTTCGCCGAACTTACCGGTTGCGATAAGGTCTTTACGAACGAGTTCGGCACCCACGCCTACTCCGCTAGCCCCCGCCGCCAAATATTCGCCCGCATTAGCCGAGGTTATTCCGCCGAAGGCTATCACGGGCAAAAGCCCGCCGAGAGGCGCTTTTAAAGCGGAAATATATTTCGGTCCGCAAGCGTTTGCGGGAAAAATTTTAACCATATCCGCCCCGCAAGCCCACGCGCGCTTTACTTCGCTAGGCGTGAATGCCCCCGAAATAAACAGCATACCGCGCTTTTTTGCCGCCGAAATTATATCTTTATCCGTATCCGGTGCGACACAAAACTCCGCGCCCGATTTAACTGCCGTCTCCAATCGTTCTTCGGTTATAACGGTACCCGCGCCGATATGCATTTTACCATTAAACGCGCTTACGGCTGCCGTAATTTGCTCGCCGGTTTGCTCGTCGGATTTAACTCCGAAAGCTATTTCGGCGCAAGTTACGCCGCCTTCCGACAACGCGGAAAGAAGCTTTATAAGGTCGCTATCCCATACGTCGCGAATAACGACTATGGTTTTAGTTTGCAAAATTTGATTTATCACGGCTGAATTCATAAAATCAAAGCCCCTTTTTATCTAAATAATTGCAAGCGTAAAACGCGGCAAGCGCCCCGTCCGACATAGCTGTGGTAAGCTGACGCATTCCTTTCGCGCGGCAATCGCCGGCTACGAACAAGCCCTCGGTTTTAGTAAACACGTCCGCGTCCGAAAAATCGCCGTCGTTGCAAAAATATCCGACCTTATCGAGCGTAGCCAAGCCCGAAAACAGCGAATTATCGGGAATTTGCCCTATCGCGACGAATACCGCGGGAACGTTAAGCCGTTTTACCTCTGCGGTTTTTAAAAGCTTATACTCTACTGCTTCGAGCGAGTTTTCACCCGCGAAACCCGTTACCGAAGTAAAAGGCATTATAACGGCGTTTTCACGCGAGCGGAGCCTGTTTTCAAGCTCTTTATCGCCGAAAAACTTATCCGACCAAGTTAAAACGTAAACCTTAGAACAAATATTGCAAAGCAAAAGCGCATATTGCATGGCGGTATTGCCGTCGCCTATCAAAGCGACTTCTTTATCTTTATAAAAATGCCCGTCGCATAAAGCGCAATAATAAACGCCCTTGCCTAAAAGCCGATTTTCACCGGGCACGCCTATATGCTTATGCTTTACGCCTACGGCGGCTATAACCGCGTGCGATTTAAACTCGTCGTAATCGGTTTTTACTATAAATTCGTCGCCGCTTTTGCTTACGGAAGTAACTTTATCGTATTCTATTTCGACGCCTTTTTCAGAAATCTGTTCGAAAGCTTTATCGGCAAGCTCTAACCCGCTGATTTCTTTTACCGTAGGAAAGTTTTCTACCTTAGGCGAATTGGCTATCTGACCGCCTACAGCCTCGCCTTCGAATATTCGAACGCTTTTGCCGTTTCTTAAACAATTGAGCGCGGCTGTCATCCCCGCCATTCCGGCTCCTATTACTATTACGTCGTTCATTTTCAGTTCCTTTTCGCTAAGGCAAAGCCGTTAAAACCCGCCCGCGTTTTCGTTTAAATTCTTGTTTTTTATTTATGGTTTTACAAATCGCTTTTTTGTTTTTATTTTACGATTAATCTTTAAAAAAAGCCGCACGAATATGCCGATAATCGACCTATAGCTCGACTTTTTTAAAATATCGCGCCCCCGCCGCGAAAAAACGGAAGGGGCGAAAAGAGCAATTATTGCTCTGTTTTATTTTAAAATTACTTTCTTAAGTTTGCGTCGAAAAATCCGCGGATTTCGCTTTCGTTGCGATAAATTTCGAATTCGCCGTTTTCGGTGGGAACTACGAGCGTGGGTGCGCCGGTAATTCCGTAAGCTCCGACCAAACTTCTGTTTTCGTAACAATCGACAACGGTATAATTTACGCCGTTTTTATCGAAAAGCGCTTTTATCGCTTTACAACGAGGGCAAGTGGCGGTGGTGAATAAAGTTAAACCTTTGATTTCGGCACTGCCGGAAACTTCGGTTTCACATTCTTGAGCGCCGCCTTCGTGATGCTTGGGTTGATATTTCGGATTTAAAACGTCGTAAAGCTTTCTCGACTTAAACTCTTGCATTTTGCCTTCGTTCCAGTTTTGAACGGGACGATAATATCCGGTTATACGGCTGTAAACTTCGGTAGCTTCGCCGCATTCGGGGCATTTATAAACCTCGCCGTTGATATAGCCGTGCTTTCTGCAAACCGAATAAGTGGGCGAAAGAGTATAATAAGGAAGCTTGTAATTTTCTGCGATTTTTCTTACCAAATTAGCGGCAGCCTTCCAATCGGGAAGCTTTTCGCCTAAGAAAGCATGGAATACGGTGCCCGAAGTGTAAAGCGTTTGCAACTCGTCTTGAATTTCCAAAGCGGAGAACACGTCTTCGGTGTAACCGACGGGAAGATGCGAGCTGTTGGTGTAATACGGAGTTTCGCCGGGTTTTGCCGCGGTTATTATGTCGGGATAATCTTTTACGTCGTGCTTAGCCATACGATAGGTCGTAGACTCTGCGGGCGTCGCCTCTAAGTTATAAAGGTCGCCGTACATTTCCTGATAATCCGAAAGCCTTTCGCGCATGTGATTGAGCACTTCTTTAGTGAATTGTTGCGCTGTTTTATCCGTAAGGTCGCGGCGAATCCACTTCGCGTTGAGGCACGCCTCGTTCATTCCGATAAGCCCTATCGTAGAGAAGTGGTTGGCGAACGTGCCGAGATAACGTTTGGTATAAGGATAAAGCCCCGCGTCTAAAAGTTTGGTGATAACCGTTCTTTTGATTTTGAGCGAACGAGCCGAAATATCCATAAGCCTATCGAGCTTTTTGTAGAAATCGGCTTCGTCCGTCGCACTGTATGCAATGCGCGGCATATTGATGGTTACTACGCCGACCGAACCCGTGCTTTCGCCGCTTCCGAAAAAGCCGCCCGATTTTTTACGGAGTTCGCGAAGGTCTAAACGCAAGCGGCAGCACATACTGCGAACGTCGCTGGGCTGCATGTCGCTGTTGATATAGTTGCTGAAGTACGGAGTGCCGTATTTCGCGGTCATTTCGAAAAGCAGTTTGTTGTTTTCGGTTTCGGACCAGTCGAAAGTTTTGGTTATCGAATAAGTGGGAATGGGATATTGGAAACCTCTGCCGTTGGCGTCGCCCTCTATCATTATTTCGATAAAGGCTTTATTTACCATATCCATTTCTTTTTTGCAATCTTTATACTTAAAGTCCATTTCCTTGCCGCCCACGATTGCGGGAAGTTCGGCTAAGTCGTTGGGAACGGTCCAGTCTAACGTGATGTTAGAGAACGGTGCCTGCGTGCCCCAACGACTGGGCGTGTTTACGCCGTAAATGAAGGATTCTATGCACTTTTTAACCTCGTTATACGAAAGATTATCTGCCTTTACGAAGGGGGCTAAATAGCTATCGAACGACGAAAACGCCTGAGCGCCCGCCCATTCGTTTTGCATAATGCCCAAAAAGTTGACCATCTGGTTGCAAAGCGTGGCGAGGTGGCTTGCCGGCGAAGAGGTAATTTTGCCCGGAACGCCGCCCAATCCTTCTTTTATAAGCTGACGGAGCGACCAGCCCGCGCAATACCCCGTGAGCATAGATAAATCGTGAATGTGAATTTCTGCGTTGCGATGCGCGTCGGCTATTTCTTTATCGTAAATTTCGCTAAGCCAATAGTTCGCGGTTATCGCGCCGGAGTTGCTTAAAATAAGCCCGCCTACCGAATAGGTTACGGTAGAGTTTTCTTTAACGCGCCAATCGAGCGCTTTAACGTAACTGTCGACCAAATCTTTATAGTCGATTATGGTCGATTTGATATTGCGGATTTTTTCGCGGTTTTTACGATATAAAATATAACTTTTGGCTACGTCGTAATATCCCGCTTCGGACAAAACCTTTTCTACGCTGTCCTGAATATCTTCGACCGCGACGACGCCGTCTTTTACTTTAGAGGCGAAATCGGCGGTAACCTTTAAACCGATAAGGTCGATGACGTCTTTATCGTAAGGCTTTTCGAGCGAGTCGAACGCTTTGATTATCGCGTCGGTGATTTTCGAAAGATTGAATTCTACCCTACTGCCGTCTCTTTTTGCTACTTGATACATGCTTTTCTCCCGTTAGTTTATTTCGAGCAAGACCTTTTGCCCGATTGCTTCGCGAATTGTTTTTAGTAAGAAACGCGCCCTTCGCGCTCGGCGCGCCCCCTTTTTTCGTGCGTGAAAATAATATCATATCCGCTTTTCGCTGTCAAGCATTTTGCACTACATTTTGTGTGTAATTTTTTTTCACACCACAACATATTGTGGTTTTATGCAAAAAATAAATATTTATGCAAACTAGAAAAAACACTTCGCGGCGTTCAAAAAATAAAAATACCCCGCTCTTTTAACCCACTACTGCGCGGAGCGCGCAGCTATGCCCGTTTATATCTCGACTAAACCGCGCAAAAAAAATTTTTTCTGCAAAAAGTAAATTTTTTATATTCTAAATTTCCGAATAAAAAAGACGACTGCGCAAAAACGCAATCATCTTTTTAATTCTTATTTGTTTTATCGTTTGATTATCCGCATTTATCGGATTATCCGTTAGTTACGCCGACGAAAGGCGCGACGACCGAGCTTTCGGGGTCGAAATATCTTCCGCCTAAAGCGTTAAGAATATCTTTATCGTCGTTTGAAATATCGTCAAACATTTTTTTGTTGATTATTTTAAGAGCTATTTCGACACCCAAAACGATTATAGAGCCTATCACTAACAATAACGCATTTACATCCATACCCAAAAAGGCAAACACGACAAAAATTAAAGTTCCTAAAATAACCCCCACTTCATCGGGAATTAAAACTTTCGACTTACCGTTAATTTCGTCAATCTTTCTTTTTTCAGGAGGCACACATGCAAGACGTTTTAAATTAGAATTCATAGAATATGCACCCGACGCATATAAAAACAACAGTCCTAGGATCATCACTATTTCCGTAACAAGAAACAAAGGCATCGAGTAGAACAAAGTAGTTGCTTTTATTAAAGCTGTTTGCATAGAAAGTATTCCGTTCGTTAAGCGGTTTCCGCTTAATAAAATTATCGCAACGCCTATAACGCCTATCAATCCGCCGAGTTGAGCAAAGTCGAGGTAAAGCGCTTTTTGTTTATCGAGCTGCGTGCAACGCGCTGTAACGCCGATTGCCACGTAACCTAATGTAATAAAAACGAATGCCAATATGCCGAAAGTCGATAACTTTCCGCCACAACATATCGAAAACGCAAACAATTCAAGCACCAACCGAGCACTTAGCGTCGTAAAGTTTTTTTGCGTTTGCTTAAAGAATTTTTCGGGATTTCGGATACTAAGCAAGGACATTATCGTGCGTATTAACGCAATGATAACAACAATTAAAAGTTCTACCATCGTCGCGACAAAAACGAGTAAAGAAAATATTCTGTAAAATCCGGAAAAACCCCTTTCTGCCGATGGGGCATACTCACCGTTAATTAAAAACTTAATGTCAGACAAATATTCTTTTTTGTTACCGTCAATCGTATATGCGAAAGGTTCTTCCTCGGGAAAAACATCAACATTGAAAAGTAGCTCGATGGCTATTGCCTTTTTTAAATGCTCGACGTCGATATCGGCGTAGTCAACAGATTTTGATATATTTTTCTCAGCCCAAGAAGCCCATGAACCATTAATTTGTCTACACAGCAAGTCCGTCGCCGAAAGAATCGGTTTAGCGGAACCCGAAACAAGCGTAATAATCAAATCAAAAAGCGAAAGTTCAACGTCGTAACCTAAAGAATCTTCTTTTAAACGGCTTAACGCAGAAGGCTTTATCTTTTTTGCAAGATCCTTTATCTCTTTTTCGAGTTAATGTACTTCAGTTTCGAGTTCTTTTTTTGCAGCCTCGCTAAGATCGGCTTTCAACATCGATTCTTTCGAACTCCACTCTGAACACTTTTCATCGAAAGCTTGAAGAAGAGAATTGCGATTTTCATCATTTTCTTCTTCTTCTAAAAGGCTTGATATTTCATCCGTCCATTTTTCGACATCTTCTTCGGTTTCGAAACCGTAAGGCAACGGGGTGCCGTTTTGCATACTCTCGGCGATTACCGCAGCTAACGTTATTTCATAACTTCCGAAAGTAACGTCTAAATACCGCGCCTTTTGCAAATCGTAAATAATCTCGTCGCAAGATTTAAGCTGCTTTTCGCGCTCGTTTTCGGATAAACTCGACGTATACGATATTTGTCCTTTTTTGTTTTCGAGTACTTCGATTATATCGTCTGCCGTGGAATCACTCACTTTTACGTTAACTTCGAAAAGCGGAAACATGCACAAAACGCCTAATATGACGGTTAACGCAAGGCATAAAAATGCCCGAATTGTTAATAATTGTTTTTGCTTCATAAAACTCCTCCTGCATTTAACGAAAATTTTACTCTCGCAATTTTTGTTTTTAGCTGCATTTTTTGCAATTTTTTTAGTCGTTTGAGTTAATTTTCATTAAATTAAGTAATATTTTGTAATAACGATATTGTATACTAACCGTTGGTTAGATGTCAAGCGTTTTCTAACCGATAGTTATACAATTTTTATATGGAAAATGCAGTTATTAAAAAAAGATTAGGCGAAGAATTAAAAAACAGCGGTTTAACCACTATCGAAATTGCAAAAAGGATAGGAGTTTCACCCGAAATGGTAACGCAATATCGCACGACCAAAAAACTCCCTAAACTAGACACGTTCGCAAAACTTTGCAAAGAACTCGATTTAGACGCAAATTATATTTTGGGGCTGACCGAAAATTAAAGACGCGACTATCCTCTATTTAACGGCTAGCAATTAGCGAACGGTTAAAAACGCGGCTATCCGCCGAATATCCGTTTGACGCGTTTAAAGCGTTTGGTAAAAAAGCGGACGATTGCGGCTTAAATTCGGCATTGAGTAAAAAATTCAGTTGACAAGCGCAAAATAAAAATATACAATATAAAAGTATAAAAATAAAGGTGCGCAAAAGCGGCTACTTATGCCGACGAATCGCATTATTTGCTTATAAAAGCGCGGCGCGCGCACTCCGCGCAAATGTTAAAAAGGTAAAAGGTTTAAAAATGGACGAAAAAAGAGCGGTTACGATGGAAAAACTCGTTAATCTTTGCAAATCCCGCGGATTTATATTCCCCGGAAGCGACATTTACGGGGGCATGGGCAACACTTGGGATTACGGTCCCGTGGGCGTTGAAATCAAAAACAATATCAAGCGTTGCTGGTGGAAACGCTTCGTGCAAGAAAGCGACAATTCTTTCGGGCTCGACGCGGCAATTCTTATGAACTCGCGCGTGTGGGAAGCCAGCGGGCACACCGCTTCGTTTACGGATCCTAAAATGGACTGTAAGGAATGTAAAAGTCGCCACCGCGCCGACAACTTAATAGAAGCGCACAGCCACGGCGGCGTTAACCCCGATACCATGACCAACGAGGAAATGGAGCAATATATCGAGGATAATCACGTAAACTGCCCCATCTGCGGAAAGCACAACTGGACTAAAATTCGTCAATTTAACATGATGTTCGAAACCTCGCGCGGGGTTGTTGAGGACGCAAAAGATAAAATTTATCTGCGCCCCGAAACCGCTCAAGGCGAGTACGTTAACTTTTTGAACGTTCAACGCACCACTCGCGCCAAAGTACCGTTCGGAATAGGTCAGATAGGCAAAGCTTTCAGAAACGAAATTACCCCGGGCAACTTCATTTTCAGAACGATCGAGTTCGAACAAATGGAACATCAATGGTTCTGCAAAGAGGGCACCGACCACGAATATTACGAAGCGTTTAAGAAAAAAGCGCACGACTTTTTAACCGATTTAGGGCTTTCCGACGAGCACCTTCGCTTTAAAGATCACGATAAACTCGCGCACTACGCGAAAGCCGCGTGCGATATTCAATATTTGTTCCCGATAGGCTGGTCAGAGCTTAACGGTATTCATAACCGCACGGACTTCGACCTTTCTCGCCATCAAGAATATTCGGGCAAGAGCATGCTTTATAACGACCCGATAACCAACGAAAAATATATTCCTTACGTTATCGAATACTCTATCGGAGCGGACAGACTTATGCTTGCCGTTTTATCCGAAGCTTACGACGAAGAAACGCTCGAAAACGGCGAAACCCGCGTAGTTATGCACTTCCACCCCGCCGTTGCGGCGTATAAGGCGGCAATTTTACCCCTTCAAAAGAATTTAAGCAACAAGGCGCGCGAAGTTTATAATAAACTTTGCAAATACTTCCCTTGCTCTTACGACGAAGCCGGCTCGATAGGCAAACGCTATCGCCGTCAAGACGAAATAGGCACACCCTATTGCATCACCGTCGACTTCGATACCTTAGAGGACGGAACCGTTACTCTTCGCGACCGCGATACTATGTCGCAGATTCGTTTGGGAATAGACGAACTCGCTTCGTTTATCGAAGACAAAATTCGTTTCAACTAACAAAAATCGGCTTTCCGCAAAAAAGCGAAAAGCCTTTTGTTTATTCGTTTATTTATTACAAGGAGTATCGTTTAAATTATGGCTAATATTTGGCACGACGTTTCGCCGGACAGAATTACCCCCTCGGATTTTTTATGCGTAGTTGAAATAAGCAAAGGCAGCAAGAAAAAATACGAGCTCGATAAGCAAACCGGATATATTATTTTGGATAGAATTCTTTATACTTCTACGCACTATCCCGCAAATTACGGGTTTATTCCGCGCACTTTAGGCGACGACGGCGACCCTCTGGACGTTTTGCTCTTGTGCTCCGAGGCATTAGAACCGCTAACCCTCTGCAGAGCTTACCCGATAGGCATGATTTCGATGATAGATAACGGCAAAAGCGACGAAAAAATAATTGCCGTCCCATTCAAGGACCCTAACTATAATAATATTAACGACATTTCTCAACTCGCCCCGCATATTTTCGAGGAAATGCGACATTTCTTTTCGGTTTATAAAAACCTAGAGGGCAAAGAAACCGCCGTTAAAGAAGTCAGCTCTCGCGAAGAAGCTTGCGCCGCCGTTCAAAAAGCAATCAACGCCTACGCCGAAAAATTCAACGCCTAAAACAAAAGCCAACGCCTAAAGCGAAGGAAAACTTAAAGTATAAAATTTCAAAAAATCCGCCTATAGGTCGATTATCGACTAGTTCGGCGGTTTTTTATTTTGCATTTTTTATAGATCATGCCGAGCGAAGCGAGAAACGAGCACTATGTTTACAAGTATCCTGAGCGAAGAGGCTGAAAGCCCGAAGTCGGGATCAAGATCTTGTTAAAGTACTTACGGTTAACTCAAGCGAGATCTTTCAGCTCGCTAACGCTCGCTCAAGATGACCATTGGTACTATCCGTCATTCTGAGCAAGCACGTTTTACGTGCGCGCCGAAGAATCTCGATTGAATATTTACGGATAATTCATCAACCCTTCAGTCGGCTCTGCCGACAGCTTCCCTTACACAGGGAAGCCAGATCCCTCGACTACGCTCGGGATGACGATGACTTTTATTCCGAGCAATACCCCGCAACGGTGCCACGCCTTATGTGCACGACTCCCTAGCGGCTTAACAAATCGGATAAGTTTTTTTCGGCTAATGCGAAAAAATTATCGGCTGAAAATTGCTCGGTTTTTTTCTCGGAAAAATCTCCGAATAAATCATCGCTACGACCGCCGTCATTGTCGTTTAAATTCGATTCGGCGCATTTTAGCAATCTAAAATAAGTGTTTTTTAGCGCGAAACCCCAATCGGATTGTCCTAAAAACTCCCTATATGCAACATGCGCGCGAAGGGGCGCGAGATTTCGAGCAAAAACATTCTCGTCTTTTTCCAAGCAAAAATCATTTGAAAAATAATTTTCGATTAAAACGGCGTTTTTGCTTAAAAATTCTGCATTTTTGCAGACGGAACAAGCAAAAACGAACTCCGAGAAAACAATTTCGAATTCTTCGTCGGAAAGTTTTTCGATATTGTTTATCAAAGCGCTTTTTGAAAGTTCGCGGCAAGCGCTTTCAGCCTTGCCCGAAGCTACCGTTATCATATACTTAATATAGGCGCAAAACGCGTTTTTATATTCTTTTTGCAAGTCGACATTCACATCGTTCTCAGTAGCTTTCACGCCGCCGACAGAGCTTTCGATATCGCTTTCGATATCGCTGTCGATATCGCCGTCACAATCGTTACCGAACGTTTTTTTAGCGACTAAAAAGCGAGCGGAAAGTTCGTCTATGCCAGCCCCCGCCGAAATTCTGCGCGAAAATTCGAGCATTTCGGCAAGTCCGAAACAATAATCGTCGAACAAAACCAAAGAGCCGTCGTTGGTTTTGTTTATCGGAATAACGTTTATCGAAAACAAATAAAACGCCGAGCAAGCGCCCGCTCCGAACAAGCAAAAAAACGTAGCGTTTTTTACAAGCAACAAAACGCAAAAAGCCGCCGCGCAATATACGAACGAAAACAACAATCCCCCCGCCGCCGCGGTTTTTAAGTCTGCTAAACCGACCGAACGCGTTGCGACGAATCGAGTTTCGCCCGCATCTCCGAAAATCGGCGAAAACTTGATTTTTATTCTTGTTTTTTCTTTCTCGTAGTTGCCGCTTTTATTTTTGCATTTTTCGCATGGCTTTTCGTTTCGAGCTTTTTCGTTTCGAGCTTTTTCGCAGGAGTTTTCGCAAGAATCAAAAAACTTAAAAACAGTGAAAAGTCCATAGTTAATTTTTATCGGAGCAAGCCCTGTTTTTCGAGCAAAAAGCACGTGTCCCGCTTCGTGAAAAAACGTCGATAAATAGTAGTTTAAAAAAAGTCCGACGACGCCTAACAAGAACGCTTTTAAATAAGATTCGCGGAATTTTTCGCAGGCATAAAGACACAATCCCACAAAGGCAATCAACCACAAAAACCCCGCCAATAGGTCGATTAACGCACGTTTCAGCTTAGAACTCATACAATTTTTCTCCGTTTAAATAATGCATATATCCCTCTAGATTATCGCTCTCGCAAAGCGAAGCGGCGTTCGCGTTTAACCCGCGCAAAATGCAATAAATAAGCGCCGTGCCGAACGGCAAAACGTTAGCCCGCCTTAAATCCAAATTGTATTTTTCGCAAAGCTCTTCAGCCGTTTCGCTAAAAAACTCCGAAAGCCTTGTTTCAAGCTCGGTTAAAGTAATCACATATCCGTCTTGCCGAGCGCGATCATACACCCCGCCGCCCATAGCTATGAACGCCAAAGAATTTGCCGTTCCGCCTATCGCGCACGGCTTAAGAGCGGGATTTTTCGAGCAAAAATCCGCCAAAAAGTCTAAATCAAAAGAATTTATATAGCTTTGCGCGGCTAAAATCGCGCTTTTTTCTTCACGCGGAGAATTATCGCTTAACACGACAGCCCCGCACGGAACCGACAGCGAGTATATCACGCGTCCGCCGCTTGCCGCGATTACCTCGGTCGAGCCGCCGCCTACGTCTATAACGAGTCCGTCGTCTCCGCCGAGTGCGCCGTAAAGCCCCATCGCCGCCTCTTGCTCTCCGCTTAAAACATGCACCTTAAGCCCCAGCCGATTTTTTAGCTCGGCACAAAACTCATCGCAGTTTTTCGCATTGCGAACGGCGGCTGTGGCAAAACAATAAAAATCGACTTTTCCGAAAGTTTCAGCCTCTTTTTTGAGCGACGAAATACCGTCCAAAGTGCGGTTAATCGACCTATAGGCTAACTTTTTGTCGTCAGAGATGTCTTTGATAAGCTGAGTTGTGACTAAATCGCGTAATAAAATTTTTCCGTCCGAATACACCATTATCCGAACGGAATTACTGCCAACATCTATAATCGCGCGAAGCTTCGCGCCCAAATTTTCAATCGTCATAAATTTGCCTTTGTGTTTGTTATCGAATCTAACTTTATAAAATCCAACGTCAAATCAGCGCAAAACGTAACGCCGATATCAGCGTCCTTGTTTATAATTAAGTTCACGCGCGCGCTCTTTGATTTTCCATTCGCTGAGCCAAATTTCGATATTATCTTCGGTTTGTTCGTTTTGTTTTTCCAAACGCTCGATTTCGCTTTCCAGCGCGTTTATTTCCCTTTCCTTTGCCTTTATATAGACTATCTGATAAACCATTATCGACAGCAATATAACCAACAACAGAACGGCTGCCGCCGTTACCGAGGCGGCTATCCTTTTCAGCTTGTCTATTTTCATACTTTTTCGGCTTCCTTTGCGTTTTTACAAGCTTATTATACAACTTACTCGACAAAAAATCAATCTTTTTGTCGCAAATTTTGCTTAATAATAAAAAACCCGCAAAAAACGCAAATAACATGTATGCCCTAAGCGAGGGTAATCCGTAATGATTTTTACCGATTGCGAAAACGAAAAAAGCCGCGACCACTGCAAAAAAATAACCCGCGGCATTTATAATTCGAAATATTTGCTCGCTTAAGTTAATTTTTCTCGCGCCGTTTGCGCCGCTTTTATTAACACCGATTGTATCTCCGCCGCTTTTGCCGACACCGATTATATCGATGCCGCTTTTATCGGTGCCGATTATACCGCTTATCACGCTTACGCCGCCATAAAAAAACGAAAACGGAGCTTGAATCAAATACCCTACCGCGCGAGCAAAAACTCCTAGCGAAAAGCAAATAAGCGCGTAAAAAAATTGATTTTCAGCCTCGAAAGTCATTTTATAAGCTTTTTAAGTATCGAAATTTTTTCGCCGACGTATTTGATATTACTAACAAGCCCCTCGGCGGTAAGCTGACCGTTTTGGCGCGAAAAAGAGGAGATTTTTAAGTTTTCGCCGCCGATAATCATTCGTTTGCCTGAAAAAAGCGTTACGCAAATTTTTTCGGGCGAAAGGTCGGTTACATCCTTTACGCAAGAGAGCGACAATCGTTTGCGGTCGCAAAGAGTGAGGGAGTGCTCGCATTTTTCGTTTTCCATAATTTTTCCTATCACAAAGCAAGAAAAACTTGCATTTTCTCGCCTTATATATACGCGAGCGAACGCGTAGTTATTCGTAAATTCAAAGTTTTTTTGATTTTCGGCGACAAAAAACTTGACTTTTGGCGATAAAAAGCTTGATTTTTTTTGCAATCGAGCGTAGTATACTAAATGAAGGTTTTCGGAAAACACTTCTATTAAAAAAACCGAGGTACGCAAATATGGAATACAAAAGAGCGGCAAAGCTCACGCGTGCGGCAATAATTGCCGCGGTCTATTTTTCGCTGACAGCGGCGCTCGCACCGATTTCGTTCGGATTTTTGCAACTACGCTTGGCGGAATGTTTATGCATTCTGCCGATTTTTTTCCCGGAAGCGATATTCGGACTTACCGTGGGCTGTTTTTTATCGAATATATTGTTTTCAACCCCGCTAGACGCGCTTTTCGGCACCACGGCTACGCTTTTAGCCTCGCTTTTAACGATTATAATCGCCAAAAAGATAAAAAACGTGCATATAGTTTTCGTTTTGAACGGACTTTTTGCCGCATTTTTTAACGCATTTTTAGTACCGCTCGGATTTATGTTTTTTACGTTTACATGGTCTGCGTATTTTATTTCCGCGGCGGAAATCGCGCTAAGCGAAGCGCTTTCGGTTTTTGCCGTCGGCGCCGTTTTGTATCGCTTTTTATATTCAATGAAAAAACGAGCCGAAGAATAAACGTGAGGATAAGCGCAGTCGGGGTCAAGATCTTGCCTGAGTTCCAGGTCATTCTGAGCAAACACGTATACGTGCGCTAGGTCTACAGGTCATTCTGAGCGAAGAGGCGCAAGCCTCGCAGTCGAAGAATCTTGTTAACGTACTTACGGATAATTCCGACGAGATCCCTCGACTACGCTCGGGATGACGAGTTAAAAAAAGTTTGCTCAAAATAGTTGTAAAAAAACCCGCCGAAATAGCCGTTAATCGACCTATAGGCGGGGTTTTTATATATGAAGCGGGTTTTACGCAAACCGATATTCACCCTATGTTTTATTTAATAAGGACGTAAAAATTTTTAAACGCGTTATAAACTTTCCATCATCAAAAACTCTTTCAACTTAATATGCTTTACAACGCTCGTCGAATAGTCAATATCATCGTTTGTAATAATGATTTTTTGAGAAAGATTGTCTATATTCTTAAATGCGTTAAACTCCCTTTGATACGCCTTTTCTTCTGCTACGCTATAAGCCACTTGCACATAATATTGCTTTGCACCTTTAGTAGCCAAGAAGTCTATTTCCTTGCCGTTATTATTATACACATAAACCTCGTAGCCCATATAAATCAACTCGTTGTAAACGATGTTTTCAAGGTTGTGTGTAAGGTCAAAACGGTTGTTCATACAACGAATAGAATTGAAACAAACATCGGCATTGTAAATTTTAGAATAATACGAAAGTTCTTTTTTAGTTTTAGGGGAATATTGTTTAACCGACTCGATGATATATGATTCTTCCAAGTAGTCAAGATATTTCATTATCGTGTTTACCGAGCAACTTGTATGCTCTTGTTTGATATAATCACGAATAGAGCTCGCAGAGAAAATGCGGCTATTACTACGCAAAATGAAATTTACCAAGCTTTTAAACAAGCCTTCTTTGCGTATCTTGTATCGTCTGATTAAGTCGTTTATAACGATTGTATCATCCAAATCATTCAAATATCTACTTTGCGCTTCGAGAGAATCGAACTCAAACCGTTTAGGAAAACCGCCCCAAACAAGATAATCTGTAACCGAGACTTCTTTCCCGAGTTCTTTGCAATACTCTACAATTTCCTTGTAAATAAAAGGTCTGATACGAAATGCAACATATCTTCCCGATAATTCTTTTGCAAATTCGCCCGATAAAAGTTTGGAATTTGAGCCTGTAATAAACAAAGAATAATTATATAATCTTAAGGTTTTACAAGCATCTTGCCAACCGTCAAGCGTTTGAATTTCATCAAAAAATAAATAGCATTTTCCGTCTTTTTTGTTTTCTTCTACATAAGAAATCAACTTATCGGCATTCGTTATATTCGCAGATACTTTTTTATCCTCAAAGTTAAGATAAACGATATTGTCCGTTTTTTCGGCTATTTCATTAATTATTTGTTCCATAATGACCGATTTACCGCACCTACGGATTCCCGTAATGATTTTGATTAAATCGGATTCATAAAAAGGTCGAACTTGCTCAATATAGTGTTCTCTTTGTATCATCTTTATCACCTCGCTTATATTATACTGCAAAGTTTTCTATTCGTCAACGATTTTATTCAATACTACTGAAAGATTTTATATTTTATTAAAATTCGTTCATTATCCCGTATGTAGAAAAAGGTGAAAGCTACAAACTTCCACCTTTAATTCCGTTTAGATTTTTAAGCACTTGATTACAAAGAGCTTCATAGTGTTCCACGCATGTAAAATGAGAGATATATCCGCCATATTAGGAAAATAAATATATAGCTTCTTATTCGCTTTTACCCGCACGCCTTAAAAAATCGGTTAAAATTTAAATTTAAAACCCGCCTAAAATAGTCGTTAATCGACCTATAGGCGGGTTTTTTGTAAAATTCCGTTTTTAAAATTTATTACAACGCGGCGTAAAGTTTTTCGCCGTTTTTATAAAACAACAAAATCAAAGTCGACAGAAAAATCGCCGTTAAAACGGCGGCAAGCGCCCATGCAAGATAGTAGTTTTGCAAAAACGTCATGCAAAGCGCGGCTATTGCGCCGTAAGGAATTATCGCAACCATTCCGATTAGCGAACACACGCTAGTCGCGCCGCCGCGCTTAATTACCTCGGCGGGATTTTTCCAATCGAAAAAGGGCATTTTTAAATTTACGTATAGTCCGAAAAGATTAGCGGTAACCGTGTAAAGCGCTAAAAACACGAGCGCGATTATTATTTCCCAAAACGTGCACCCGAACGCCGCGCCTAAAAATATTTCGGCTAAAGCGGTAAGCGGAAGCGAGATTAAAAGTCCTAATATAAATTTCGGCTTTAAAAAATCACGACAACCAAGCGGCAAACTCTTCATTATCCAAATCGACTTGCCCTCCAGAGAGACCGAACAGGACGAATATGTAGAAACGCTCACAAAAAATATCGGCACGAACGGCACCATCGCCCTTGCGTAAAAGGATATTTCTTGCGCGTAAACGCCTACGTCCTCGCCGAATATGCCGTCGGCGGTTATTCCGCCCTTTAAAAACGCGTAAACGGATAAAGCGAACAACACGACTACGCCCATAGCATTATTTAAAATCGCGCCCGGGCAAGCCGCCCACGCTTTAAACTCTCGCTTTAAAGTGCATTTTAAAACCGAGTTTTGCTTTTGTTGCTTCATTTTAAAATTGCTAGGCGCGCGCTTTGTAAATATCAGCGTGTTAATTTTTTTATACCACTTAGCGATAAACGCGTAGTATAGCGTGCTCAACGCAAGCGGCAACGCTATAGCAACGAACAAAGCAAGCCCGCCATGCAAAAAGCCTTTAGCCAAATAACAAATCGGCGCTAAAACTCGACTAATCGCCGAAAAGGCATAAACGATTTGCTCATCGGTTACATCACCGTTCATTCCGAAAATAAAAAAGAAATAAACCGCAAGCCCCATAGCCGAAACAAGCAAACGCACTATCCCCTTGCGCTTAACTTTCGCCATTAAAACAGCCACAGCCGAGCCGAGAGCCAGACCTATCGCGAGAGGAAGTAGCGGCAAAAAGATTATTCCCGCCACTATGCTTAAAAAAGACAAAATCGTCGCGCCCGAAAAACATGCGCACACGCACGCGGACGGCAATACCAAAACCACGGCTAGTCCCAACAAAAACACGTAGACGTACGCGCTTTTTGCAAGCGCCACGAATATGGGGCGAATCGGAAGCGACATCGTAGTTTCGTAATCGCTACCGCCGAACACCGTTCCGTTGGCGCACGTTATCGAAAACGTTAGCGCAAAAAATAAATATAAAGTTAAAAACACCCCTAAAACAGTGTAAATCGGCGTTTGCGTTCCTTCTAAAACCACCGCGAACAAAAAAGAGTATATCCCCGACATAGCCGCAAAAACCGCGCCCAAAAGCGCAATAAACGCGATACTCACGCCTATTTTTGCCTTTGCTTTTTTCTTTCCGCGGGATGGATTTGTCGCGCCCGAAACCACGCGCAAAAGTTCACACTTTAAAATTGCAAAAAATGCGTTCATCTAAGTATTCCCCCGCGATTATAAGCTTTCGTCAGGCGAATTATCGTCAAACGCATTATCGTTAGGCAAGTTTTCGCTTAACGAATTATCACTCGGCGAATTATCGTTAAGAAAATTTTCGTTTTCAAAGTTTTCGTTTTTTATGTTTGCACCCGCCAAAAACACGCTTTCGAGTGATTTATCGCCGATAACTTCGGAAGTTTTGCCCGAAATCAAAAGTTTTCCGTCTTTTATAATTGCGATTTTATTGCAGAGTTTTTCGGCGACCTCTAAAACGTGCGTGGAAAAGAACACGGCTGAACCGCATTCGCACAACTCGCGCATTATTTTTTTAAGCTCGAAACTCGCTTTCGGGTCAAGCCCCACGAAGGGTTCGTCTAAAACGAGCAATTTCGGCGAATGTAACAGTGCCCCGATTATCGCGAGTTTTTGCTTCATTCCGTGCGAATAAGAGGAAATTAAGTCGCCTAAACTTGCCGTAATTTCAAAAATCCGCGCGTATTCGCCTATTTTTTGAGTGCGAACCTCTTGCGGCACGGCAAAAATATCCCCTAAAAAATTGAGATATTGTATGCCAGTCAAATGCTCGTAAAGCTCGGGATTGTCGGGTATGTAGGCAATTTCACGCTTGCAAGCTATAGGTTCGGATTTTATCGAGCGACCGTTTACGAAAACGTCGCCGCCCTCGAACTCGAGCACCCCGACAATCGACTTTATCGTGGTCGACTTGCCCGCGCCGTTGTGACCGATAAAACCGTAAATATCGCCCGCCTCGACTCTAAGACTTAAATTGTCTACGGCGAGTTTTCCGCCTTTGTACGTTTTAGTTAAATTTCTGATTTCTAACATTTAATTCCCTACTTTTTTATTTTTATGTTTTTAATGCCTCTTTTCGCGAAAAGCAAAAGCATCGACTTTTTATCGTATTTCTCGTCTTGCAACGGCTTTTTAACGTTTTTAATTTTATCACAACGCAAAAACCATGTCAAAGAATTGAACGTTTAGTCGAAATATTTAGCAAAAAAATACGACTCTTCAACGGCTATTTTTAAAATCGCGCGGACCGATGCCGAAATAGCTTTTAAACGCTCGGCTGAACGAATAATACGAAGAATACAAAAGCGCGTCGGATATATCGCACAGCTTCATTTTGCCCTCACGTATAAGTTGCTCGGCGGCTTGCATTTTTCGGCTGATAAAATACTCGGAAAGCGTTCTGCCGGTATGTCTTTTAAACATAGCCGAAAGGTACGAATAATTGTAATTTGTTAAATCGGCAATTTCTTTAAGCTCTTTAATTGAAAAAACTCCGCGGTCTATTTTGTTCATTATTTTATAGCAGAGGTCGTTAGATTTAGCGGGCTTATACGCCTCACGAGGGTTAAAATCGCTTAAATGACGAATAAAATACACCGAAATTTGATAACAAATACGCTCTAAAATTTGCGGCGTGTAAAAATCTTCGTTTTCGGTTTCGGCAATAGCCTGTCCCACCAAATATTTTATTCTGTCGTCCGAAAAAACTCTGTTTTTAGGGTTTTTCAGGGCGTAAGCGACCTCGCTTAACTTAGTCGCAAGCTCTTTTTCAAGCGGATTGAAAGTTAAAAAGTCGAACTCTATGGGCGAATCTTTATCCGAAATTATCTCGTGAATATCGGAAGGAAAAGACACGTATATATCCCCCGCGCCGACTTCCACCCCCACTCCGTTAGCGGATATCACTCCTCGACCGCCCAAAACGACGGTAAATTCGTAATAATTATATTGTATGTGCGCGCCGATATTGTATTGATCGGAAGCGTTTTCGGAAGCAAAATGTCTGCCGACCTGAAATAGTTCGAACTCCCCTATGGGCTTTCCGCCACCGTAATATCTTTCGAAATGATACTCGAGCATTTTTTGAGCGACCTCTTTTATTTTTTCTTAGTTTACATTATAATAAAAACGGCGCGTAAAAGTCAAATAAAGTGCAAATAGTTTTAAAAATTTGCAGAAAAACAAAATTATGATATGTTTTTAACAAAGCGCGGCTATTTACATTTAGTTTAAAAAGCTATACAATATGGATATAAAAAAACGGAGGCAATTTTTATGGCAATCACTATAGCAGTTATAGGCTGCGGAAGAATAGCTCAAAACGCGCACTTTCCCGCTCTTAGCAGAATAAGCGGGCTTAGAATCAAATATGCGTGCGATATCATTTTAGACAAAGCGAAAACCGTTAAGGAAAAGTTTCCTATCGTAGAAAACGTTACAGCCGATTATAAAGAAGTTTTGGCAGACGACGAGGTTCAAGCCGTTTGGGTGCTTACCCCCAACTATTCGCATTACACAATCGCCATGGACGCTTTAAAGGCAGGCAAACACGTGTTCTGCGAAAAACCCGTTACGGTTAACTACGAGTTATCGTTAGAGATGGCTAACGAAGCCGAAAAACAAGGCAAAATGCTCAATATAGGCGTTTGCAATCGCTATCATAAATCGGTAGAAACGCTTAAAGAATGGAACGAACAAGGCAAATTCGGCAATATTTATCACGTTTATTGCTCGTTCAGAAGTTTCCGCTCCATCCCGGGGCTCGGCGGCGCGTTCACCACTAAATCGCAATCGGGCGGCGGCGTTTTAATCGACTGGGGCATCCACTTTTTGGACCTTATTTTATACGTTTTGGGCGGCGCGAAGCTTAAAACCGTTACTTGCGATGCCTATAGCGAAATGGCTAAGGATATGAAGGAATATAACCACGAAGGCTTTAATATGTGGGCGGAAGACACCTCCGATATCGAAAACGGCGTTAACGACGTAGACGATTATATCAGCGGCTACGTTCGCACGGATAAAGCGAGCATCGATTTTAACGGAGCTTGGGCGCAAAACGTTAAAAAAGACGAAATGTTCGTAGACTTTTTGGGCGATAAAGGCGGCGCAAGGCTTTATTACGGCGATAAGTTCGAATTCTGCGACGCTAAAACCCTTAAGCCCCTGACCCCCGAATACGATATTCCCGATATGTACGAATGCGAAGACAAGGCTTTCATAAACGCCTTTTTAAGCGGCGTGAAAGACAAAAACAATATTCGCGAAGTTTTGGAAAGCATGAAACTCTTAGACGCGCTTTATAAATCCGCAGAACTTAAAAAGGAGATAGATTTAAAATGAAAACCATAGGATTCGTAGATTATTATTTGGACGAATGGCACGCAAACAACTATCCTATTTGGATGGAAGAAATCAATAAAGCGAACGGCACCGATTTTAAACTCGCTTACGGCTGGGGCGAAATAGATAGTCCCAAGGGCGGCAGAACCAACGCCGAATGGTGCAAAGATTTCGGCGCGGAATTATGCTCTTCTATAGAAGAACTTTGCCAAAAAGCCGATTACGTGCTCGTTTTGGCACCTTCTAACCCCGAAACGCATTTAAGACTTGCCGAACAGGTTTTTAAATGCGGCGTAAGCCCTTATATCGATAAAACTTTCGCACCCGATTATCAAACGGCAAAACGCATTTTCGAACTTGCCGAAAAATACGGCGTTACTTTCTTTTCAAGCTCCGCCCTACGTTACGGCACCGAACTTAAGCCTTATAACGGCGACGCTAAGGCAATAACCGTTTTGGGCGGCGGCGGCTCCGTTCAAGAATATATAATTCATCAAATAGAAATGGTCGTTAAGTGCCTCGGCATAGGTGCGAAACGCTTAAAAGCAACGAAAGCCGGCGACCAAACTTACTTCGATATGGAATACGCTAACGGCAAAAGCGCGAAAATGACTTTCGCCAACGAACTGCCCTTTGCCGTTGCCGTTTGCGGAAAGGACGGCGTTAGCCGCTATTTCGAACCGACTTCGACGTTCGGAAACCTAATCGCCGATATTTTAAACTTCTTTTCGACGGGTAAAATCTCTTTCGATACGCGCGAAACTTTAGAGGTTATTAAAATTCGCGAAGCCGCCGTTAACGCGTGCGACAACTTGAACGAATGGACGGATTTATGAAAAAACTAAGATGCGGAATTATAGGGTGCGGAAGAATTTCGGTTATGCACGCCGAAGCTCTTAAATCGCTCGATTGCGCAGATTTCGTTGCTTGTTGCGACGTAAAACCCGACCGCGCCGACGCTACCGCAAAAAAATACGGCGTTAAAGCCTATTATTCTTACGAAGAAATGATAGAAAACGAGCGGCTCGATTGCGTGCATATCTGTCTGCCGCACTATCTTCATACCAAAGCGGCGATTTTCGCTTTTAATCACGGCGTTAACGTTTTGAGCGAAAAACCTATGGACGTAGACTATAAAAGCGCGGAACTCGCGGTTAAAACAGCCGAGCAAAAAGGCGTTTTATACGGCGTTATTTTTCAGTGCCGCTACAATAATTCCGCCGTGCTGGTTAAAAACGCGCTCGAAAGCGGAAAATTGGGCAAAATAATATCCGCGCGCTCTACCCTCACCTGGACGCGCCCCGACGAATATTACGCCGAAAGCGATTGGAAAGGAACCTGGGATAAAGAAGGCGGCGGCGTTATTATCGACCAAGCCATCCATTCGATAGACCTCGTTAATTGGATGGTCGATTCTTCCCCCGCGAGCGTTTCGGTTTCGATGGCGAACCGCGGGCATAAAGCCGTTTGCGTGGAAGACAGCGCAGAAGGGCTTATAACCTACGAAAACGGCGTTAAATACGGCTTTTATTGCATGAATAACTACAGTTGCGACGAACCTATCGAAATTAGGCTGTTTTGCGAAAAAGGCAAAGTCGTTTTCGGATACGACGACGCTTATATAACCTATAACGACGGCACGAGCGAAGAAGCACATCAAGACGATAACGTTATAGAATACGACGGTGCCAAAGATTATTGGGGATTTCAGCACGGCAGACAAATCAAACAGTTTTATAACGCCTGCCTCGGCAACGAAAAACTCGAAATAAGCGGCAAAGAAGCGTTAAAAACCCACAAACTTATTATGGATATCTATGATAAAGGAGGCTTAAAACCGTGGAAATAGGCGTTATTACCGATTGCTTTAAAAAAACGCACGCCGAAGGCATCGCGTTCGCGCACAACTTAGGCTTAAGCGGCGTTCAAGTTTACGCGACGGAAGGCGAATTTTCGTTTGAAACACTCGACGAACAAGCTAAACTTAAATATAAAAAACTTTTAAGCGACAACAACCTCGTTATGTCCGCACTGTGCGGGGATATGGGCGGATTCGGCTTCGAAAAAGCCGAAGATAACCCCGAGCGCATAGAAAAAACCAAAAAAATCATCGATTTGGCGGCAGAGTTCGGCGCAAAAGCCGTAACCACCCACATCGGAGTTATTCCCGAAGACAAAAACTCGCCGCGCTTTAAAACGATGCTTTCGGCGCTTAGCGAATGCGGACTTTACGCAAAACAAAAAGGAATTACTTTAGCGATAGAAACGGGTCCCGAAAAAGCAACTACGCTCCTTCAATTTTTAAAAGAAACGAAAGGCGGCGTGGGCGTTAACTTAGACCCCGCGAACTTCGTTATGGTAAGCGGGCAAAACCCCGTGGAAGCCGTTTATCTTTTAAAAGATTATATCGTTCATACCCACGCGAAAGACGGCGTTAAAATTAACGACGATTTAACACCCGAACAAGTTTATCACTCGTTCGCGGTGGGCGGAGTAGACGCGCTTAACGCTTGCAAATGTTTTAAAGAAGTCCCGCTCGGCGAGGGCAGCGTGCCTTGGCACGAATATATCGCCGCTTTAAAAGATATCGGCTACGACGGATTTTTAACCATCGAGCGCGAATGCGGCGACAACCCTTGCGCCGATATCGAAAAAGCCGCAAAGTTTTTAAAAACTTTAATCTGATTTTATCCGTTAGAAAATCATTCAAACTAAACAAAACCCGCCTAAAGTAGCCGTTAATCGACCTATAGGCGGGTTTTCCGTTATGTTGTTGTACTTTTTAAAGTCAAAAAATCGAGATGGAATTGACGTCACCAAACGATGTCGGGTATCACACCAGTGTCGCTGCTTGAATTATCGTCACCGCCAAAGTCACCGTCGACCTCTCTATCGGAACCACTGTCCGCCCCGTTATCAAAGCCGCTGTCGGAACCATTATCGAAGCCGTCAGTGCAAATAACCGTCAATACAGACGACCAAGCTTTCCAGCTACCGCTCTTTTTTATGGCATTCCACTCGGCAATTGTTCCGTCAAATTTTATTTCGGTCAAATTGAAACTCTCGCCAAACACATAAGAACCAATTGAAACAACACTATTGGGAATAGTTACACTTGTTAAATATTCGCCGGCACATGAACCATCACAAATCACTTTAGTGTTTTCATTAATTTTATAAGAAGTAACGGAAGGATCGTTAAAACCGATCAACATAGCATAAGGATTATCTTTAGTTCCTAAATACAATCCGTTTTCGTATTCGTTAAATTGCAAATTTTCGCAGCCCAAAAACGCGCTCCCGTCAATAACTTTTGTTTTTTCGTTTACAAAGAAAGAAGTAACGGATTTATCTTTAACGCCCACTAATAAATGATACGGATTTTCTTCATTGCCTAAATACAATCCGTTTTCATATTCGTTAAATTGCAAGTTGACACAGTCAAGAAACGCGCTCCCCATATTAGTAAAATCACTAGAATAAGTAGATGTAACACTGTCGGGAATAGTTATGCTAGTTAATCTACTACTCCCCTCAAAAGCGCGATCTCCAATACAAGTAACGCCATCGGGAATAGTCAGACTTATCAATCCGCTACAATTATAAAATGCCATGGACCCAATTTGAGTAACGCTACTTGGAATGGTTATGCTAGTTAAATTTTCGCAGTCCGAAAACGCACCGACGTAAATTATCCTAGTTCCTTCACGAATTTTAAAAGAAGTAATAGAGGTATCTTTTACTCTTATTAAAACGGCGCCTAAATATAAAGCGTTATCGTCATCGTCATATAAATGATCATTTTCATATACGCTATTCGGCAAATTATAACTCCCGATGTATTTGATATTAGGAATATCCCAAAAAAGCCTTTCAAAGTCTAGCGCATAACACCAGACAAAAGCGCCCGTACCAATATATGTAATACCCTTGCCTATAGTTAAATCACATAAATTTTTACACAAGGCGAACGCAAAATCATCAATATGTGTAACGCTATCGGGGATATTTATACTCCTTAAACCTTCACAAGCGCCAAACGCTTCATAACCGATATACATAACGCCGTCGGGAATATTTACGCTTGTTAAGCTGCGGCATTCACTAAATGCGTTATTCCCGATATACATAACACCGTCGGGGATATTTATGCTTGTTAAACCTTCCGCTCCGCTAAAAGCATAGCTTGCTATTCTTGTAATCGGTTTAGATTTGTATTCCGCGGGAATAACTATTTCAGTCTCGGTACAAGTGCCTTGATATTTGACGGAATAGCTTTCTTTATCCGAATTTAGAATAAACACTAAACCGGTATAGTTCGGATCGGTTGCGTTGCAACCTTCGTTAATACAAACGCCGTCGATAAAATTATGCTCGAGCATTTCGATATCGGCAACTTCACCCTTGCCGCACCTTAAACAGGAGCGAACTTGTTTGCCTACGGAATAACAAGTCGCAGGTATTCCCTCTGTCCAAAGCGACCAAATATGCTCGCACGGAGTATCGCCCCACCTTGCGTAAACTTCGAGTTTTACAATCGTAGTATCCTCGATCTCGCCCCAAAACGGTTTTTTCCAGATATCTTTATCTAAATACCAACCGCTGAAAACGCAATCCTCTTTTTGAGGATCTTCGGGCATTTTTACGGTGTTGCCGTCTTGTAAATTGACCACCGCGTAAACTTCGTCGTCCACAATAAACGTAACTTCTACGTCTACGTCGTCGCAAGCGACAAGCGCCGTAAGCGCGATTGCTAAAAGCATCACCGTAGCGAAAAGTTTTAGTAAATAGTGCTTTTTCATAAAATTCCTCTCCTCTCAATGATTACTAGGTTATATTCACGCGATTTGTTTTTGCCTCATCGCGTGCGTAGCCGAGCTGTAGTTATATACATATTATCATACCCCCCCCCCC
>CAYVKZ010000018.1:0-33164 GCA_964452295.1 uncultured Acidiphilium sp. | reverse complement strand
TAGACTTGTTCTAAATATATCACTGTTTGCATCGCAAACAATATCACTTATTTTTACCCCTCATCCGTCACGCTTCGCGTGCCACCCCGCCTGCCGCGGCGGCACCCCTTTGTCTGCTGCGCAGACATTTCCCCTGACAGGGGAATCGCCCCCAAAGTTTTTCTGCGTTGCCTTTTTACATGCCTACAAAAAACGGGGGAAGGCGATTTGGCTCTCTTGTGTAAAGAGAGCTGTCTGCGTTAGCAGACTGAGAGATTGTTGCTTGATTATTCGTCAACCCTTCAGTCAACTTCGTTGACAGCTTCCCTTACACAGGGAAGCCTTTTTCATCTCGCTTGCTTTTCCGTCTCTCTTGTTTTTTTGCTTTAGCGTTTTCGGCGGGGCGAGGCGCTGCGTGAATACGCAACGCGCCGTCGCCCCGCGGGATTGCGGGCTTCGCCCGCGGATTTCCCCGCGCCCTTTTTACGTTACGTTGGAAAGCCGAGATCCCGAAGCTTCGCTTCGCCCTACGGGTTCGGCTCGCTATCGCTCGCTCAGGATGACATCGGCTTTCCTTACCCTTTTCCGGCACTCGCGCGCAAGCGCGCGAGCTCGGGATGACATCGGCTTTCCTTACCCTTTTTTGCGGGGCGCGGGGGCTCGACTACATGTCGAGCCACAAAGCGGGGACAACGCCTTGACGAGTAGTGTCGACGCTGTCGCTAAAGTCAGAATAGCCGCCGCGATGGACGAACCTCGCGTCACTACCATCGCTATAATAAGGCGAGCGCAACCAGAAGTAGCAGTTACCGAGGTAACTGCTGTCAGTTGAAGCCCAGCAGCCTTGGCATTTAGCGTAATCGGTCGATTTGAAGTATCTTGCAGAATCCGAAGTGCTCGCCGATTCGTTAAATCCGTAATCCGCGTTGGTTACTTCTTGCTCGGAGAGTAAGAATATTTTATCGTTAGTGTTTGCGCATGCGCAATCGTTTACTCCGTCGTTCCAAAGCGTTGTATTAGGACTCGTGCTGCGCGCGCTGTTATCTACTTCTGTGGTGAGTATCAACGCTTGCTGCGCTTGCGTGAACGCCGTGTTATAAAAATTATCGTTTAGCCAAGCTCTGATATTACTTTCGGCATAGTTATTGGCATAAACCGTTTGTCCGTTTATCGTGCGTGAGCTCGTGCTATGATAATATTCTTGGCTATCGATTGCGATATCGCAGAGCAAGAAGGCTTTGCCGTTTTCTTTGGCTAAAATTCTCCACTTTAACGGCTCGTATTTAAACCAATAACAAGTGCTCGTCGAATATCCGTTATCGTCTTGATAAGTATTTGAACTGCTTGTAGTTGTATAATACGGACGATTGCTCGTAAAGTATACGCCGCGATATTTTTCGCCGCTATACGATATATCCTTATACCACATAAACGCCGTCGTGTTGCTACTTTCTATATAATATTCATAATTAGTCCAACCGTTAAACTGCGACGAAGTAGGCAAGCTGCCCGCCGCCGAATTAAGTGCCGTTATAGCCGCGCTATCTTCAACCTTAGTTTGCGGGTAGCTACCAAAGTAAATATAATCGCCGTCAACAGTGTAAGTATCACCGCTCGGTTCTTTGCCGTAATCGGGATCTTTAGCGCCGCAAGAAGTGCATTCGCCGTTAACGTAATTATGCGTGGTTTTTGCAAGAGTTTCTTGCTCTTTTAATATCTTGCCGCAAACGCTGCAAACCGAGCCTTCCGACTTGCCGAAGGTGGTGCATGTTGCCGCGTAGCCTTCTACTACTTCGGGAACGTGATTTTCGGTTTTATCGATTTTTTCGCTTATCAAATCGCCGCAGTTGGCGCATTTTTTGTGGCGCAAGCCTTCCGCTTTGCAAGAGGCTTCTTCGTCGATAATCCAATCGCCGTAGTTATGTTCGAGCGCGGGGATTATATCCTTTTTAAACACTTTGCCGCACTTACAGCAAGTGTAAAGCGTGTAGCCCTGAACTCCGCAAGAGGCGGGATATTTAAAGCCGTTATCGAGCACGTGTTCGCAAGTATTTGCTACTCTGTTTAAGGCGTAAACGATCATATCGTCGTAAACGCATTTAGCAAACGAAGTAGAGCCGACCATATTCCTATCGTAAGTGTATTCCCACGTTAAACCGGAAAGCAAAACGTAGCCCGCGCCGTAATCGTATTCGACCAAAGAGGGGTTGCCTTTGCCGTCCGTTAAAATTATGTTCGCGCCAGCGGGAAGATCGGTAAACGTCGTGTGGCTGCTATACGTGCTGTAAAGCAAAGCGTTAGTGAGCGCGGTGCCGCCGGTAAGTTCGGCGGTTACTATGGGGCTTTTGCTATCGACTATGTAGTTATAGTTAGAATAGTAATTGGTTTTGCCGACGCCCCCGGGGAAGGTGTAGCTTATTTCGCCGCTTGCCCAGCCGTGGTCTGCAGAGCCGTAGATTACCGCGCCGCCGTTTTCCGCAAAGCTTGCCAGCAATTCCGAAGCCGCTTTTATGTTATTATACGTAGAGCTGCTTTGGTCGTTTGCAACGTAAACGAGGTCGTAGTTAAACAATTCTATGGGAGAAAGTTGCGAGGAAGTTATTACGTTCCAACCGCCGATGTATCCGCTGTCCGTTAAAGCTTTGAGCATGTTAGCGTTTGCGGAAGAATCCCAAGGCAAACGGTCTTGAACCAAAAGCACGTTACTTTCGCCCGTTTTGAGCATGGGGAGTTCTACCGAATATTCGTCGCCGCAGTTCGAGCATTTATACTTTTTGTAGCCGCTTTCTAACTTTGTGGGGTGTTTTTCGGATATCACGGCGTATTCGTGCGAGCCGGCGGGGATTGTTTCGGTATAGCTCGATTCGCAAGTAGCGCATTTGTATTTAATATATCCCGCGGTTTCGCAAGCGGCGGCTTTTCGGTCGATTATCTCGTATTTATGCTCGCCGTTTAAGGTTATTTCGTATGATTTAGTGCAATTTGCGTTGCGGCATTTGTATTTTATATATCCGCTTTGCGTGCAAGTTGCGTCTTTTTTGTCCGTAACCGCGTAGTCGTGCCCAGTGGCGGGGATTTTAGCGGTGGTTGCCGCCTTGCAACGCGTGCAAGTAGAGGTGCGGGTGCCTTCGCTTTCGCAAGTAGCTTTGGTCGTTACCTTCCATTCGCCGTAAGTGTGTCCGAGGGCGGGGATATATTCGCGCGCTTTTATCACTTCGCCGCAAACCGAGCAGTGGCTGCCCGCCGTGTAACCGCCGCTTTCGCACGTTGCCGCTTCGCCCGCGTCAGTTACTTCGGTGTGAACGTGGTCTATATCGTAGCCTTTAAGCCAAGCTTTCATTTGCTCTAAGTTATCGAATATGCGGGTTTTAGCCCCGGCTTGACCTATGTCGTAAAGGCTTAACAGCAAGTTGCCTTTATAGTCCTCGAGGTTAACGCCTATCGTCGCGTATTCGCTGTAACGCCAAATTCCGTCGTTGCCTTTTTTGAGGGCGAAGGTGTTTATGCCGCCGTTGTTTAAGCCGGTGTAGTAAATGTCTTCGTAATAAGAAAGATAGGGAACGTAAACGGCAAACTCGATGTTTTCGCCCGTGCAGGCTATGCAGCGGCGCCACATGTTGCCTTCTTGCGTTAAGTATACCGCAACTCGGTCGAGCTTAGCGCCTTCGTTTACGTATAAAAGCACGCCGTATTCGTTGATTATGTTAGGTCCGTATGCGCTCTTGATATCATCGATTACGAAATACATGCCGTAAGTGGGGTGCTCGCTATCGGGCGTTACGTTATCGATAAACTTGCCGCCGCAGCGCGTGCATACGCCGTTTTTATATTCGTGCCCCAATGCGGGAACTTCAAAATCGTCGAACTCGCCGCATACCGTGCAGGTGCGGCGCTCTTTGCCTTTTTGCGCGCAAGTAGCTTGTTTTACGACCGCCGTTACTTCCCAACTGTGCGAGGCGGGGATAACTTCTACGTCCTCCGCGCCGCAACGCGAACATTCTTTGTGAATTTTTCCGTCGTATAAGCAAGTGGCGGGTTCGGTTTTCGTTTCGCCCCAAGCGTGCGCCGCTTTTATTACTTCGTCGTATTTGGCGGTGCAGCCTACGCGCGTGCAACTATATTGTTTTACGCCGTCTTCGGTGCATGTTTCTTCTTTTGTTACGGCGCCGTCGTCCCAGCGGTGAGCAAGCTGCTCGACGTAGTTCGCTTTGTAGCTAAGTCCGCAAGAACATTCGTAGTAAGTGTAGCCCGCGGACGAACACGTGGGCGCTACCACCGTCGCGTTGTATGCGTGCGCGTGCTTTTGGCTTTGATAATCGCAATTTAAGCATTTTCCGTCGTTGCCTAAAGCGTGCCCGCTCGCTTCGACGGGGATTTTTTTGGCGCCGCCGCAGTTTAAGCACTCGTAAACAAGCTCGCCCGCTTCGGTGCAGGTAGGCGATTTTTGGCTTTTGAATTCGTAGTTGTGCCCGAGCGCCGCGATTATCTCCGTATAAGCGGCGGTGCAGCCCGCGCGCGTGCAAGCGTATTCTTTTTCGCCTTGGCTTTCGCAAGTCGCTTTGGTTTCGGATTTGACCTCGTAGTCGTGCCCGAGCGCCGGAGTTACTTCGGAAAAATCTTTGTCGCAAAAACGGCAATGTATTTCTTTAAGACCGGTGGTCGTACACGTCGCCGGTGTTTCGGAAACGGTTACCGCGTCGTGATTTACTTTGGCGAGCGTTTGCTTTTGCTCTTCACCGCAAAGAGTGCATTCGCGCTTTTGCGAGCCTTCTTCTTTGCAAGTGGGTTCTTTTATTATAACCCAGTCGCCGAATACGTGGTCGCAAACTTCGGGTTTCGGCTGCTCGCCGCCCGAGGGCTTGCCTCCGCCGCCGTTACCGTTGTTACCGTTGCCGTTGTTACCTTGGTTGCCTTGGTTTCCGCCGTTACCTTGGTTTCCGCCGTTGCAGTTTTCAAACCGCGAAGAGCCTCCGCCGATTGAACCGCCGCCGTTGTGGTCGGCATTGCCGCCACCTTGATTTCCGCCGAGCGCGCCGCATCCCGCTATTATGCAAACAAGCATAAGCGAAAGCAACGCCAGCGTTAATATGCGTCTTTTTCCGTGAGTCATTTTTTGCCTCCTACTTTTATTTTATCTATGCGCCGCCGTTGATTTTTTATTGCAGATTTGGTCAAGTTGCAACCAAGCCCGCCGCGGTCGCATGATACAAATTTCCATCTTAATTATTATACCCCCCCCCCCCCCCATTTTTGTCAAGTGTTTTAATACCGTTTTCTTAAAATAATTAAAAGTTTTTTTGTTTTTGTGCACATTGTACACATTTTTCGAGCGAGATCCCTCGCCTCACTGCGTTCGCTCGGGATGACGGGTTATTATGCGCAAGCTATGCAAACTAAGGCTTCCCCTCGGGGGGAAGCTGGCGGCACAGCCGACTGATGAGGGGACGTTTTAACCAAAGTTTTGCCCCTCATTCGTCACGCTTTGCGTGCCACCTTCCCCCAATGCGTTTAAGTCAGCTCGTTTTCAAGCCGCTTCTGCGCGGGGGAAGGCTTTTTTTCTTTCCGTCATTCTGAGCGGAGAGGCGCAAGCATCGCAGTCGGGGTCAAAATCTTGCCTGAGTTCCGGGTCATTCTGAGCGAAGGGAATTTATTCGCGCAGTCGAAGAATCTCTTTAAAGCACTTACGGATTATTCAAACGAGATCCCTCGACTACGCTCGGGATGACGATCGACAACCCTTCAGTCGCGCAAAAAAGCGCGACAGATTCCTTTATACAGGGCGGGCTTTCTCTCCTATCAACGCCACAACACTTTAATCCACTGCACATCAAGAAAACAATGTTCAGTTATATGTAATTGATGTTTTTCTCCCTAAAAAACCGCGAAAAAAAACCCGCCGAAAGTATCGATAATCGACCTATAGGCGGGTTTTTGTCATTTATAAAAAATTTTTAAGTAAATTTTTTGCTTGTATGAAATTAAACTCTTAATACGAAAAAAAGCATGGTTTCGGATTTGCGACTTAAAATCATGCTTTTCGTTTTATTTTAAAATAATCGATATATCTTCTCTGATCAATATATTGCTTCGAAAGAAACGTGCTTTTCTCCCTTAACGCTAACGTCTACGTAAATCGACTGTGCGACTTCGGATATTTTAAACGCCGTTTCTTTGCCGTTTACAAACAGTTTAGAGCAAGTTTTGCCCTTCGGCAAAAGTATGTGAGCGTTAATTTTTTGTGCTTCCGAATAAACGTCGTAGCGCAAGCCTATATCGTTTGCGACAAAGCGCACGTCTACGAATTTATGCGAAATTTCGTAGCCGGTTATATATCGCATTTCTCCGTAGTTACACAGCACCAATCTCGGCGAAAAGTCTATTTCTCTGTATAAGCAATCTTTATCGACCACGCCCGCCAAAGCTTCGTCGAAAGCCGAAAGCAAAGCCGCCGCGCCCCACGCGCTGGGGCCCGCGCCCGAAGTTTCGGAAACCTGTTCGATTTTTTCTCCCGTCTTAGGTTTTTTAGCTTTATACAAGAAAGAAATTCCGTTGTCTCGCTTGGCTAAATCGATAAAGCGTTCCAAAATATCGTAGCCGTATTCTTCGTAACCGTTGTTAAACGCCGCTTTTGCAAGCTCGCCCGCCGTAAAAGGCGAAACCGCGCCGTTAACGTATTGCCATTCTTCGAAAAACATAAATTTTTTATACGGCGGATCGATCGTAAACCACTCCGCAAAGAGATCGGTCGTTTCGCGGCGTTTGATATATTCTTCTATAATCGAGCGCGATTGTTCTAAATCCGTAACCCCGCGGTTTATATCGTAGGGGTTGGAAAGCGAAAGGCGAACGTTTTCAAAATCATCTACTTCGTCGCCGTTTATGCACAGCTGATGGCGGAAGAATTTTCCGTTCCAAAGGTGCTTGAACATATTATTTTTAAGCGTTTGAGCGCGCGAACGCCACTCGCTCGCTTTTTCGTTATTGCCCAATTTTTCGTTAAAAAACGCGAGTTGCGACATTGCCTGATAAACGCCCGAGTTATCGCCGTGCATGGCGCACATTTTTTCGTTTTCGTGAATACGCCTGTCCGTTTGAGAAGCCGTGTCGTAAGTAAAATCCCACGTGTCTATCGTATAAGGGCGAATACACAATCCGTATTCTTTACTGAAGCGTTTTTTATCCGAAGTAACGTAGTTTATGCCTTTTTCGAGGTTGGGCAAATACTTTTTAACGAATTCGAAATCGCCCGTAGCCTTGTAATATTGCATTACGCCTTCGACCAATATATATTCTATATCGTTTTCGAGTTCCAAGCGAGTGAACGCCAAATTGTCTTCGGGATAAATTACGTAATGATCTTTATCCACGTAGCTCCAATGCGCGTCGTCTATTTGCTTTATAAGTTCGTAAAAATATCCTTTTTCGTGCTGATTTTGCAAAGTGAATTCTAAATAAGACTTTAAATCGTATTCCCAATGCTTAAAGCCTTTCATTATGTGAACGTGGTCGCGAATCCAGTTTTTGCAACACGTTAAAACCTTGCCGTCTATAAAAACCAGACTTCTTTCGTCGTGAATTTCGTTGTGCAAAGTATGCAAAAACAAGCCTAGCCTCGGACTTTCGGTTGTGAGCATGCAAGGCAAAACCATTTCGGGGTTGTTATAAAGCCCGTTGTGCTTGCCTTCTATGTCCATAGACGGAAGTTTGTATTTAAATTCTATCATAATTTTTTCTCCTTATTGTTTTTCGGGTTAAAATATACGAGTTGGAATATAATAAGTTAAAATATAATAATCAGAACAGCCCGAAAAATTTGCTTATCGATGCGATTGCGATAAGCCCCAAGCAAACCCCGACGATTTGCCTTTTGGTTAGTTTTTCTTTAAAAACAAATCTTCCCGCAACGGAAGCAAGCATAACCACGCTGCCGTTAAAGACGGGAAAAAACAAAACGCTCGGCAATACTCCGGTTAAATATACGTTTAACCTGTTATATACGCAACTTACAATTCCGCAAGCAATCAATAATCCGTATAAAAGAATTTTTTCTTTCCTTTTATCGACAATGTCTTTTTCGCTCATCTTTCCGACGGGTTCGGTCGACTTTTTCTTCGAACAGAATCTCGAAACAAAATATACGATCAAGAACGTTATTGCGGAAACGACGGCGGAAACGAACATCATTTCGCTTGTGTTTGCCCTGTCGTAAGTTTGATGGAACTTAAAGATAATACCCGTAGACGCAGCAAAAAGAAGAAAAAATACGCAATATATGCCCCAAGCCGAGTTCGCTTTTACTTTACTTTCGCGGTCGGCGTTTTTTGAAGAGCCTTTTACCGTCGTTAAGCACAACGCCACAAGCATAAGCAATATACCCGCAACGCTGAAAACGTCTACGCTCTCCTTCCAATAAATCGCGTTAAACACGGTCGTAATAACGAACGAAGAACATCCTAAAAGAGAAGTCAATAAAATAGGGCCGGTCGCCATGGCTTGCGTTTTAAAAAAGAGAAACCCCGTCATTACCAAACCATAAAGAACGCCGTATAATACAGTCGTTGCGCTATAAACGCCGCTCCCGCCGATCATCGATAAAACAACGATCCAAACGACAGAACCCCCCGCGTTAAACAAGAAAGGATTATATTTAACGTTTTTAAAAGAAATAAAATGTAATATGACGTTATTGCACGCCGCCGCAATAATGGATATTAAAAAAAGCAAATAATCATTCATCGCTTTCATTCTAACGAAATCACGTCGATTTGTCAATATCGATATTCGCCCTATTTATTCTGTTTTGTAGCATTTATTTTAATTTGCGCAAAAAACTTGTCTTTTTTTTCGCCGTGTGCTATACTCTTGATTATGGAAACGATATATAGAAGCGAAGATTTTGAAGAACTGAATAAAGATAAATATTTGCTACAACTCGTTGAAAACAAGAATTTAACAAAAATCAAGCATCGGCATGATTTTTATGAAATCGTTTTAGTTATTCGGGGAAGTATAACGCATGTGATGAACGGCAACCCGAATAAAATGACAAGTAATTCTTTTTCGATACTTTCACCGAACGACACGCATTTTTTCTCTGCTCAAAGCAAAGACATGAAAGTGCTTTCGCTTTCGATTACCGCAGACAAATTTAATAAAATAGAAGAGGCGATAGATTTTATTCCCGTATTCGCAAAGCCTTTTTTATATGCCGAAAACGCAGAGCTTTTGATAAACGAGCTTCTTTTATGCTCGTCTAACGTAAGAATTCAAACAATGAACAAATTTTTAATATCTTTGCTGTTTTCTTGCTGGAACGAATTAAAAACAAGACCGTCTATTCCGACGCATTTGGATTCTTCTCTGCAAAAAATGTGCGATAAAGAAAATTTGAAAAAAGGCGTTTCGCGTTGGTGCGAATTGGTCGGATACTCGAGGTCGCACCTATCTCGTTTGGCAAAAAAATACTATAACGATACACCCGAGCATATTATTTCCAAGTTAAAAATGAGAATAGCCGAAAAATATTTAAAAAACACCACTTTGTCGATAGAAGAGATAGCAGACGTCTCGGGCTTTGAATCACCTGCCAGATTCTTCGTCGTGTTTAAAGAAAAGCACGGCATCACCCCATCCTCGTTTCGAAAAAACAACTCGTTACATTATCAATAGGTCATTCTGAGCAAGCACGTAAGCGTGCGCAAGTTTTTCAGGTCATTCTGAGCGGAGCGAATTTATTCGCGCAGTCGAAGAATCTTGTTTGAGTATTTACGGATAACTCAAACGAGATCTTTCGACTACGCTCGGGATGACGGGGAAAAAATTCGCTCGGGATGACCGTAAACAACCCTTCAGTCGGCTCTGCCGACAGCTTCCCTTACACAGGGAAGCCAACGCTCGCTCAAGATGACAGTTAAAAAAATACACCCCGCTCGGGATGGCGTATTTAACAATCATCAAACGCAAAAATCCCTCTATAGGTCGATTATCGCAACTTTCGCGCTTAAATATTTTATATGCAAACTACAAAGGCGGCGGCACTTATTAGGTGCCGCCGCTACCGACTTTAAACATTTTTTATTAAATTTTACTTTTCAAAGAAAATAAAGTTTTTAGGCGGTAAAAGATATTCTAGCTCGGCTATAAGTCCGTTACATCTGCGTACGGTAAAGTTCGATTTATAATACGAGCCGTTCTTTTTGATTATAACCTTAATATTACCGGGGTAAAGCTCTAAAACGCTTAAAAGTTCAGCCTCGGTTTTTTCGTCGCCGTCGGGAATGGTAATGCCTAAACATTCGGATTTTCCGCTTGCCGACGAAGAACCGCTCGATTTTAAAGCGGCATTTTCGCTTTTTGCGTCTTTCGAAACTTGAATTCCGCGCGTGATTTGACTATTCGCTTGCTCGATTGTTTCCAAACCCGAAGTCGCACCGCCGAGAGAAACTCCCGCAGCGTTTCCGAGCGAAATATCCTCGCCCTCGGTCTCTAATTCTTCTAACTTATCGACAGAAATAGAGGGCTTTTGACCTTCGCGAATTTGAATTCTGCCGCCCACTTTAACGATGAGTTCGGCACGAATTTGCTGCTTGTATTTTTCGTAATTTTTAGGGAAAAACACGCATTCGATGCCGCCGTAGATATCTTCTAAAGTAATATACGCCATACTTGCGCCCGATTTTGTGGTTTTTCGCGAAACTGCGGTAATAATTCCGCCCATTTCGACGCGCTGACCGTCTTTAATTTCGGTGTAAGTTTTAATGCCGTCTTCGTCCTCGTCGTAATATTCTAAAAGTCTAGTTGAAAAAGAAAGGTGTGCAAACCTATCCATATAATCGGTTAGCGGGTGCCCGGTGACGTAAACGCCCAAAACCTCGCGCTCTTTAGAAAGCTTGATTTTGTCAACGTACTCGGGGATATCGGGATATTCGACGGTAAGCTTGCAAAAATCTGCAAGAACGTCGCCGAATAAGCTTATCTGATTGCTTTCGCGCTCTTTAGCCATCGAAACCGCGCGCTCGATAAGTCCTTCGTAAACGGCGATTAAACGACTACGTTCGATTTTAAAACAGTCGAACGCGCCGGCGCAAATAAGGTTTTCGATTAGTCTTTTGTTTAAAACTTTAACGTCTACGCGCGACATAAAGTCTTCGAACGAAGTAAACTCGCCGTTTTGATTGCGCTCTTCGACGATAGATTCAATCGCCGCAAGACCTACGCCCTTAACGCCTACCAAACCGAAGCGTACGCTTTCGCCCTCTACGCTGAAAAACGCCTTACTTTTGTTTACGTTGGGAGGCAAAACGGCGATTCCGCGCTCTTTTAAGTAGATAACGTATTTGGTAACTTCGTCGATTTTGTCGATACGGTCGTTTAGGATAGCCGCCAAAAACTCGTGCGGATAAAACGCCTTTAAGTAAGCCGTTTGATACGCCAAAACCGCGTAAGCCGCCGCGTGCGACTTGTTGAACGCGTATTGAGCAAACCCCGCCATTTCGTCGAAGATATCCTCGGCGACCTCAGGCGGAACGCCGCGACGAACGGCTCCGTCCGTTTTAACGCTGCCGTCTTCGTTGGTTTCGCCGTAAATGAATATATTTTTCATTCGCGCCATTTCGTCCATGTTCTTTTTACCCATGGCGCGGCGCATAATGTCTGCCTGACCGAAAGTAAAGCCCGCAAGCTTACGCACGATTTCCATAACCTGCTCTTGGTAGATGATAACGCCGTGCGTAACCGTTAAAATAGGGCGCAAAAGTTCATGCTTAAACACCATCGTTTCGGGATTTTGCTTGAACTTTATATATTTAGGAATAGAGTCCATAGGCCCCGGACGATAAAGCGAAATACCCGCGATTACGTCTTCTAGATTTTCGGGGCGAAGTTCGCGCATGAAGTTTTTCATGCCCGCGGATTCTAGCTGGAACACCGCGTCGGTATCGCCGCTTCCCATAAGGTCGTAAGCCGCTTTTTCTTCGTAGCCGATTTCTCTGAAATCTATCGTTACGCCCTTGTTTTCTAAAATATAATCGCACGCTTTTCTGATGTCGGTAAGCGTTTTGAGCGCCAAAAAGTCCATTTTGAGCATGCCCATCTGCTCGTCGACTTTCATATTGAACTGCGTTACGATATCGTCGCCGTTACGCGCGAGCGGAATATTATCCGAAAGCACTTTGTTGCAAATTATTACGCCCGCGGCGTGCTCGGAAATGTTTCGCGGCATACCCTCGAGCTTCATCGCCATATCTATGACGTTTTTAACCGTGGGGTCCGTGTCGTAAAGTTCTTTAAAATCGCGCACGGTAACGTCGCCGTCTTTTTTGCTCGGTTTAAGACCCAAAAGTTCGGCGATGGCGTGCTTTCCGTCCATAAGTTTGGTTATTTTATCGATTTCGGCATAAGAAACGTTCAAAACGCGACCTACGTCCTTTATCGCCGCGCGCGAAGCCATCGTACCGAAAGTTACTATCTGCGCAACCTTATCATGCCCGTATTTTTCGCGCACGTAGTCGATAACTTCTTCGCGGCGTTCGGGGTCGAAGTCGACGTCGAAGTCGGGCATCGAAACGCGCTCGATGTTTAAAAATCTTTCGAAAATCAAGCTGTATTGAAGAGGTTCTACGTCCGTAATACCTATAGCGTAAGCGACAATCGAGCTAACGCCGCTCCCGCGCCCGGGGCCTACGGATATTCCGTGCTCGCGCGAAAAGTTTATGTAATCCCACACGATAAGATAATATTCGAGATAACCCATTTTGCTTATCGTGTTAAGCTCGTAATCGAATCTTTCGCGAATTTCGGGAGTAATTTCTTTATATTTTTTCTTAAGCCCCTCTTCGCCGAGCATCTTTAAGTATTCGTAAGCGGTCATTCCGTTTGGCGGAATGTAGCCGGGAACAAGCGACGCGTCACGCACGGGCTCGCATTTTTTGTTGAGTTTTATAACGTCGCCGCTGCATTTTTCGGCAATTTCGGCGGTTATGTCGAGCGCTTCGGGCAAATCGGGAAAAACCTCTTCCATTTGCTCGCGACTTTTTAAATAAAACTCCTCGGTTTCGAAGCGCATATGCTTGGGATCGTCTAAGGTGGTTTGAGTGTTTATACACATCATAACCTCTTGCATGAGCGCGTCGTCCTTGGTAAAATAGTGAACGTCGTTGGTGGCGACGAGCTTAACGTCGGTTTCTTTAGAAAGCCTTATTAAAAGCGGATTTATTTGCAGTTGCTCGGCGATTCCGTGGTTTTGAATTTCAAGATAATAATCCTCGCCGAAAACCTCTTTCATATGCAAAACGTGCTCTTTCGCGTCGTCATAACGCCCCGACAAAAGCAGTTGCGGAACGTGTCCCGCAAGACACGCGGACAAGCAAATAAGCCCCTCTTTATATTTTTCGAGCGTTTTATAGTCGCACCTCGGCTTGCGATAAAATCCGTCGATATAAGCGAGAGAATCGAGTTTTATAAGGTTTTTATAGCCTTGATCGTTTTTACAAAGCAAAACCAAATGCTCGTACTCCGAATTTTTCGAGTCCTTTTTATACATGTCGTTACACATATACATTTCGCACCCGATAATCGCCTTCATTCCAAGTTTTGCCGCATGCTCGGCAAAATAGACCACGCCGTACATATTGCCGTGGTCGGTTATGGCGACGGCGTTTTGCCCGAGCGATTTTGCCAACTCGAAAACTTTATCTATTCTAGCCGCGCCGTCTAAAAGACTGTATTCGGTATGCAGATGCAAGTGCACGAAATCTTTCATAATTTCACCTTATACTTTTAGTTAAAGCGCGTGATTTAGCGCTTGTGGGGGTAAAAAAACCCGAAGAAATCCGCAAAAACGGTTCTTCGGGCATAATTTTTAGTTGACGCAGATGAACACGCGCCCGATTGTTTTCTTAAGCTACGGTGAAACCGTCGGCACAGTTGCCGAAAGTGTAAACGCCGTAAGTGCCGCCGGCTGAAATCTTAGCGCTTTCAAGCGAAGAGCAATCGTAGAAAGCATAGTTGCCTAATACGAGCGAAGAAGAAGCGCTGAAGTCAACCTCGGTTAAAGAGGTGCAACCGTAAAACGCTTTTTCGTGTACGTTTTTAATAGAAGCGGGGAAGGTCAAGGTGCTCTTGCCGACCAACGTGCGACCTAAAGAGGTGCAACCCGAAAATGCCTCTTGGAAAATGGCTTCAAGCGAAGAATTCTTGCCGAAATCGATCGTTAGCAAAGAAGTGCAACCGTAAAACGCCTTTTGACCGATGGCTGTAACGCTTGCGGGAACCGCAAACTCCGTTAAAGAGGTGCAACCGGAGAACGCGCTTTCGCCTATATAGCTAACGTCGCCGTTTAAAACTACGGACTTAAGCGAGGTTATCGCGTTGAAAGCGTAGCGAGGAAGTTCGTAAGCGTTGCCCTCGCCGTCCTTTTCGGCATTAACGGTAACTTTACTAAGTCCGGAAGGAACGTAGTAAGTGTTCGAACCGGTCGAATTATAATTCATCGTAACGGAAGTGCAACCGTCCGCTTCGGAAGTTCCGAACAAATAACCTAAGGTTTTAGCGGCATTTACGCCCGCTCTTTCGCCGCCGACGAAAGGAAGCACCATTTCCGTTATATTGGAGCAACCCGCAAACGCGCCCGAACCGATTTTGGTGACGAGCGAACCGATTTCGACTTTGCCGATTATAAGTTGATTTGCAAACGCGCTTTCGGATATTTCGATATGATCGTAACCGGTTACGTCTAACGCTTCGGTAACGAGGACTTTATCGTCGTTATACTTTTTATTTCCGCCGTCGTCTAAAACGGCTACGTCGATAGTAGACTTGCCTGCCGCGTCTTTTACGCCGATTTTAAGATCGATATAATCGAACTTTTTAACGGTGTCGGAAACGGCGAGAGCGGTTCCGTCTGCAACGAAAAGGCTTTCGATTAAAAGGTAAGTTTTTTGTTCTTCGCCTTCGACCTTTTCCATATCGACTTCTTTATACTCGATTGCCCAACCGGTGAGCGTTTCGTCGACAGAATCGTCGTCCGAGCAAGCGGCAAAAGAAAATGCCGTTACGAGAGCAAGCGCGAAAAGTAAAATTTTGCTTAGTTTCTTCATAAAATTTCTCCTTAAAAAAGGCGGGAGCTCGCAAAAAGGCGAAAAATCCCCTTGTTTTTCAAATACTTTTTTTATTCTATCATTTTACGCGCTATTTGTCAAACGAATAAATCGACTTTTGGCATTTTTATTAAGTGAGCACGCATACGCGCGCGTCACGCAACGCCGTTGCTTATTTTTTGTTCGATTTAAGCGCGTAATCTGCATAAATTTTGCGAATTTAAAAGGCTTAATGCGAACAACCCGAACAATGCGAGCAATCGCCGGAGCATCCGCCCGAGCTTTTCCCGGTAGCGCCGAAAACTTTTCCGTTGTAATCGCGCTCGAGCTTGGCTCCGCAATCTTTGCAAAAAAGCTCTTGCCCGTCCTTAATCATCTCTTCTGTTTTTTTGCCGCAAGAAGGACACTTAAACTGTAACAATCGCATGATTTTTTCCTTTGAAAATTAAAAAAGTCGGGCTATAGGTCGATTATCGGCTACTAAGCATACTTTTTTTCTTTTTTTGTTTTACAAATTCGACCGCTCCGTTCCTCGCGGTTATCCGCATATATTATACGCTTAAAAAACTATTTTGGCAAGCACAAAACGCCCTCTCCGCGAACAATGCTTAAAAAGACTTTTTTCGCCTTATCGCTTGAAATCTCTTTTAAAAAATCGTCGACGCAAACTTTTTTAAAAGCGTAACGGTTAAAAAAAGTTTTAATCGAGCGCAAAAAACTTTTCTCGCCGGCAACCGTTTGAGTTTCGTAAAAAAGAACGAGTCCGCGAGCATAAACGCAAGCGTAATAATCGTATTCGCTTAAAAACTCGTTTAAACTTCTGTCCATCTTCATTTTTCCGTCGTCAAACGCGCTAAAATTAGCGCCTACGACTCGCCGAGCGTTTAAAAGAATTTCGTCCGCCAAATCCGAGCCGCACTCTTTTAAAAAACAATACGTAGAAAACTCCGCAAAACCTTCGTCGAAATAAGCTTCGGAATACTCGTTTACGCTCGCGTTTAAGGGCAACCACTGATGCGCGGTTTCATGCACGACCGCTTTTATAAGTTCGTTTATTTCCGCGTCGGAATTTATAACCGAAAAAGCCGAATATTCCATTCCCCCGCAGTAAAACGGCGCGAAGACCAGCGAGTAATCATCGTAAGCGTATCCGCCGTAGTTCTTTTCGAAATAGCTTAAAGCCTTAGCGGCGAGCGCGGTTAATTTTTCGTATAATTTATATTGGTCGTCGCCGTTTTTTTTGCTATCGTTTAAGCCGTTTAAGCCGTCGGAGTTTTCAACGAAATAGCAATTAATCGACCTATAGCCCGACTTTTGCGAAATCACGTTGAAGTTTTTCGACAGACAAAACGCGGGAGATCGATAGTTTTTAAACGAGTAAACGTACTCGGCTTTATCCCCCGCGATATTTAAAAACTTCGGACATCCGCCCGCCACGACGTAAGCGGAGGGTATATTCAAAGTTATTTCATAATCGGCAAAGTCGCAAAAAAACGGATCGCCGAATTTAGAAGGCTCGAAAGTTATCCATTCGTTTTTTTCTTTGTCGTAAACGCACTTTATCGGATAAAACGCGGCGAGGTTTATCACATCTCCGTTTACCCCGAGCCGTCCGCTACCCTCGGGAATTTCGACTGTAAAATTTATTTTCGCGTTCAATCCGCCGTTCGTTTTTTGTCCTTTTATCAGCGCGTAATTGCCGCCTGATAAAACTTCGCAAGTATATCCGCCGATTATTTTCAGCGGTAATTCGTCTTCGCTTGTCATTCCTTTATCTTGGGATTCGTTGAGCTTTTCGCAAGCGAACAAATAATTCGGTTGCAAACAAAAGCATAAAGTTTCGCCGTAATTTGCGGATAATCCGCTTTCGAAATAGTTAAGCGAGCAATTCAGCAAATTGCCGTTTAACTCCGCGTGCAAATTGTAGGTGATTTTTTGCTCCGTTTTGCCGCCGCATCCGACAAAAAACCCCGCGCTAAAAATAAAAAACAACAAAAAAACAACCGCAATATGAGTAAAACAAACTTTTTTCATAAAAAAACGCCCCGCAACTTATTATATTGCGAGGCTTGAAATTTTATCATTTTTTATTTTTGGGTTATCGAAAGATATTTTGCGGGATCGATTTTTTTATCGTTTTCGTAAGCTTCGAAATGCAAATGCGGACCGCTTTTATATTCTTGTTTGTTATTCGTCGAAACGGTACCTAACACGTCGCCCTGTTTTACGCTAGTGCCCTGAACGAGATTTTCGTTCGCCTCGATTGAATTATAAACGGTTTTTAGTCCGTTGCCGTGATCTACGGTAACCGTAGTTCCGGTAAGATAAGTCGTTTGCACGCTTTCGACTACTCCGTCGTAAACGGCGACGACTTCGGTACCCTCGGGTGCGGCAAAATCGATTGCGAGATGACCCGTGTAAATATTCAGCGTTTGATTGTAAGCGACGCTAGCCGCGGTATATTCTTGTATAACCGTAGCTCCGGCAACCGGCATAACGAACTCGACGGGCTTTTCGGTCGGTTTGTCGTCGACTTTATCGCTAGGATTATCGGCGGGCTTATCGCCTTTATCGTCGGGAGTCAGAACGTCTCCGCCGGGAGCACCGCCACTATTGCCCGACGCCGCGGGATTTTCTGCCGACGAAGCGGGCTTATCTACCGACTGAATCGGGTCGTTACCGTTAACGAGCAACACCACGGATACGGCTATCGCCGCGAGTAAAACGAACGCTACCACGAAATAATATACGTTACGTTTAAAAAAACTTTGTTTTTTTGCTTTTTTTGCTTCCATTTTTGATACCTCCGAGAAGTTATATGTAGATTATTCCCCGCAAAAACAAATCTTAAACGCGATTTTCGCATTTTTTATCACGTTTTTTATCTTGTTTTGCCGCGAATTTTTTCAGCAAGTCTTTTAGCATATAATAAAAAACTAATACGAGCCGAACGCTACGGGCGAAGCCAAACTTATCCCCGCGCTAGTTTGCGAAATTTGTAAGTTAATTCGATTTTCGCCTATAGTGACGTAATTTTTTATATTCGGCGAGTAATAATAAACGTTAAAAAAATCCTCGCCGCTTTCGCGAAAGACCTCTTTCGCGCAGAGCTTTTTAATAACGGCTTCACTTATAAAATAAAACGAATAGCCTTTTTCGTCTATAAGTTCGATAGGCAAGAAAAAGCGTTCGCCTTTAACTTCCGATATCCGAGCGACCGATTTTATCGGCGAAAAAACTGCGCGATAATCGAGTTTTTCGATTTTGCACCCGCTGTTATTTTTATAAAGATACGCCTCGCACACGCAATCCGAAAACTCTGCTTTACTTAAGTTTAAATTTTTAACTGCGAAAAACAGCGGCAAAGTGCCGCCTATTAAACTTATAACGCAAAAAAACGCAAAGATAAACGCGCTTAATATTATAACAAAGCCTCGTTTGATAATCGACATAACCGCCACCCGCCGCTTTCTGTTTTGCCGCCGTTATAAAACGTATAAAACGGCATAGATTAAAAAAATCCGAACGGATTTTTCCGCTCGGACTTTTTATCGACACGTTTTATTAAATTTATACCTTTATCGCGACTTTTTATTTAAGAAAATTTTATTACCAAAGCGTAGGAACGTCGTTTACGTAATGCCAATAGTTACCCGCTATCGTCGGCTGAGTTTCGCTATAATAGTAAACGGTTGCGTCGAGCAAACTTGAATTTCCGAAACCTTCACCGTTGTAAATATTTATTTCTTCCCACTGCTCTGCAGTCCCCATATAGAATACCGTTGTAAACGACAAGCATTTGTAAAACGCCCCGTTTTCTATACTTGTAACACTAATAGGAATAACAACGCTTTCTAAATTATCGCATTGAAAGAATGCTTGAGTTTCTATTTTCGTTACTCTTTCGGGAATTATAACGTTTTTTAGCGAATCGCATTCGGAAAACGCCAACTGGCAAATTTCCGTAATCGAAGAACTTAATTTTACAGACTCCAAGTTCGCGCACTGAAAAAAGCAAGCGTATTCTATGATTGTTACATTATTTGGAATTACGACGTCTGTCAATTCAACGCAAAAGTAAAAAGCGCTTCTTTTTAACGTCGTCAAACTCTTTCCGAACGTTACTTTTTGAATTTTCTCGCAATCTTGAAACGCCGCGCTTTCTATTTTTTCGACTCCTTCCCCGATTATAACTTCTTTTAAGCTACGACAACTCGCAAATGCGGCTTCCGAAATCGAATTTGCGCCTTCTATCGTTAATCTTACGGTGCCGTCGTCATACTTTGAAACAAAGGTCTTTATTGACGAAAAATAATCGTCAGCGCTTTCAGGCAAAACGAATTTTAAATTTGTAAAACTCGTCTTATTATAAGATTGCAAGTCCGAACTAAAATCCTCAGCCGACACATTTGTCGCGTCATATATAAATCCGTCGTTTGCGAAAGCGATTTCGCAAAAGGTAATCGTATCGGAGACTGTTTTTTCTCTATAATAACCGCCCTGAACGCGATAGTCGTCGCTATAGCCCGAACCGCCGCCGATAGCCATATATACTTCTTTTTCTAAAAACCTTTGATTCCAGTTCAATATTAAAGTCACGTTTTTAGTGGCGACGCCGGAAAGCGCGTTTTGGTGGAACGAAGTTATTATTCCCTTAAACTCTATCTCTCTTAAAACGGACGAGCCGCCGTAAATATTCTCGCCGATGACCGTCATGCCTTTGCCGAATACGACTTTTGTCATACCGATACAAGCATTGAATACATATTGCCCCATACTAACGACGCTATCGGGAACGGTAAATTCGGTTAAATAGTCGCAAAAATCGAAGGCTCTGTTGCCTATGGTAGTTAAACTGCACTCGCTTGAAAAATTCATCTCGCTAATGCCACTGCGCGAAAATGCATAATTTCCGATTTCTATAACAGAGTCCGGAATCGTTATGCTTCGTATTCCGCAAAAATAAAACGCATAATCGCCGATAGTTAAAAGTTGACTTCCTTCCTCGAATCGAACGGTAGAAAGCGACGTGCAATTTTTAAACGCGCTATCTCCTATCGCAACGACTCCGCTCGGAATAGTAATCTCGGTTTGCGCCGTGTTTTTTAGCCCGGTTATAGTGGCTTTCGTGCAATCTTCCGAAACGGTATACTCGAAAGCGTCGTATTCGGTTTTTCTATACCAAACCGCTGTTAGCGTTATATTCCCGTTATACTTACTTACCGATATCGCGGTTGTCGCATACGGGTCTTTTAGATAAGGACTATCATATACCCTTTCCCAATATCTAAACGTATAATCTACTCTATCGGGTAACGGTTCAAGCGTTATTTCTCCGTCTTCGATTGTGTAAGTCGTAGGGTTTGTATTTACAACGTCTTTTTCATCTTGATAGGTAATCGTATAAACAATCGGAGTCCATTTTGCCTTTAACGTTATGTTTCCACCCGTAAAACCTTTCGGAATCGTCGTGATTTTTTCGTCGTTACAATACCAACCGTCAAAAGTATAATAAGCTCTGCCGCTTAAGGACGCAAGCGTTATCGTTTCGGTTAGCAACGTGTACGTAGCGGGGTTGTTATTATCCAAATCATAAGTATTTGTGTAAGTGATTGTATGATTGATAAGTTTGATTTTCCAAGTATGCTCGACCGTAATTTCTTCAAAACTATAATTATCGCCATCCGCCGCGCAAATCGTTGCGATTGCGGTATATTCGCCGTCGTCCGTTTTTGCGTTATTTTGATAAGTTGCTTTTAAGGTATTAGGTAAGTTTTCAATAGTTATCGTTTTTTCCGTTCCGTCGTAAGCAAACTCGCTTTCGCTCCAAACAGCATCGCTTTCGCTGTAATTTATTGTCGCCTTTTCTACAACAAGATAAATCGTTTTACTTGTTTCAATATCTTCGTGCTCGATTGAAATTTCGTAAGTTCCTGTCGGTGTTTTTTCGCTATTCGGAATATCGCTTTTAAAAATAAAGCCGTAGTCGTCGAATTCTTCCGAGGTAAGCGTTTTGCTCGTTTCGTCGGCGAAAGCGGCGATAATCGAAAAATCGCTTGCATAAAGACTATAATTATCGCCGTATGTTACCGTTATAGTATCGCCGACTAAAGCGTAATTATCGTTTGCAAGTTCTACCGAAAAACTCGCAATTTTTGCAGGTTCTTGTTTATCGGGTTCTTTTTTGTCGGGTTCTTTTTTATCGTTTCCGCAAGCCGTTAAGAAAAACGTTGCCGAAGCAATAAAACAAATCGTTAAAATAAATAATTTTAAAAATTTTCTCATAACTTTTCCGTTCCTTTTTATATTTTACAAATATATCCGAAGATTGTTTTAAAGTTTGAATTTGAGATTTTTAATAAAACTTCTCTTTAACCAAAACTTAAACCTCTATGTTTTCGAACATACCCGCGGCGTAAGCAAGTTTTAAAACGCAAAACCCGCCGACCTCAAGCGGAGCCAAAAACAACGCGCTCGCCCTGTTTTTTATGGAATAATCGCGGACGCTTCGTTTTTTTCCGCCGTAAACGCCTTTCAGCTTTAAGCGGCAATCCAAAAGCCCGTTTTTTAAATTAGCAAGCTCGAGCTTAACCTCGTCGGACTTGACAAGCTTTGAAAAAAGCTCGTCGATTTTTGCGTAATCGAAAGCAAAATCCGGCAAATTGTCCTTAATTTGCGCGTAATCCAAAGAAAAATCGTTTTTCAAACGTTCGGTTCTGTAAAAAAGGTCGGGCGGATAAAGCGCGTGAAAATATTCGTTGTAAAACTTTTCGCTTAAAAACAGCTCGTAAATCAAAAAAATCGCTTCGGCTGAATAAAGCTTAGATTCTCCCAGTAAATTGCTTTCTGTTCTGCCGCTGCGTTTTAGCAGCTCGGCAAACGAGCCCGCCGCGTCGGCAACCGAACGAAAACGCTCGCAAGCCCCCGTGACCGCAGAGGCAAGCGCCAACGACGCGATTTTTCGCGTTTTGTAATAGTCGTTTAAAAGCTCTATCGCCTTTAAATAAAGCGAGCGAGCGGCGGCAATCTTTTCGCGCTCGTCCTCTTTAGCCAAAAACCGCGAATAAACCGCTATATCGAAAAGCGAAAGTCTCCCCGCCTCTACCGCGCAACACGCCGAATATTCTTTGTGTTTACCGGACAGTTTTTCGATTAAAGCGGAATCTATAACCAAAAGCTCGGGTTCGCGCACGTTCTCGCCGAATATCCGACAAAACTCGCAGTCGAGCGGCACGAATGCCACGGGAACGCTTAAAGGACAAACGGAAACGGTCGCCAAATAAAGGTCTTCTCCCCCGACGACGATAACGCACGCGGGATTTTTCGAAGAATTAAAAAAACCGAGCATGGCTTTCGGATTTATTTCGCCATCGTCGGCGCAAAAAAGCAACGCGTTAAAGCCTTTTTCGAAAAGCGTGCTCCGCATCGCTTTAGCAGCCGAAAAATATCCGATATCCGAAGTAAAAATAAGCGGTTCGCCCGATTTTTCAATGCAAAATTCCGAGGCGATTTTTTCAGCCGAGCCGAACGCCGACTTGGTTTTAAGGTCGAAACTTTTCGCCGCAAAGGCAAAAATTTCCTCGCCGCCGAACACGCCGCGCTCGTTAAAAAAATCGTTCGATAAAGTAACGTTATTTAGTTGTTCGCGAATTTTTTGCGTAGCGCCTTGCAAGTTTTTCATAATTTATAAATAATAGTTTTACGCCGCACCGACAAATAAAAAATATTAGCGGCGATTACGTTTTAAGCGCCGCTAAATTTTTAACGGCAATTAACTTACATTCGTTTGCCGATTGAGGCAAAAATCCCCACTCTTTGCGAAAAATCGGGGCAATTTTGCACGGTTTTTTGCGAGAACAAGCCGTCGCCCTCGTTTTCGGCGGCACTTGCGGCATTGCCCGCCACCGCGTAAGCGCTTCTTGCAAACACTCCTTTTAAGGATTTAGGTAGCTGATTTTCGAACTTACTGCGCGGATATTCTATGCGTTCGAGCGGCAAAACGAGCATTTCTTTGCTTTCTAAAATTTCCGCGTAAGCCGTAAGCGTTTTTTCCGTCGCGTTTTTATGCGAAATACAAACGGCGTTAAACCCGAGAGCCTTCGCCTTATCCGCGAACTCGATAAGTTCCGCGCGACTTTTTTGTTCTAAAGCGGCGTTTTCGAGCCAACCCGACGAGCTTTTAAACTCGCACGCGACGATAAGCCCGCGCTCGTTGGCGTTTTTAAGCACTTCCGAGAGAGGCGGAAGCCCGTCTAGCGAAGAAAAATGTAAATTTGCGCGGAGCGCCAAAACCAAATCGTAAATATAAAACGGATTTTTGCCGTCGCACAAAAGATTATACTCGCTTTCTTGCATGTCGACGCACAATTTATAGCGCACGCAGTCTGCAAGCGGCTTGCCCTGCCCGTATTTATCGATGAGTTTTTGACTCATGGCGTAATAAATATGTTTATAAGTAACGGTCGCGCCCTTGCGAGATTTAATCCCCGCGAGCACGTCTTTGTCGAAATCGATAGACACGCCCGCCTTTTTGAACCGACGGTTTATTTGTTCCGTCGCAAGCCTTGCCGACTCTACTCTGCTTTCGCGAAAAGCGCGCAAAAAGGGTTCGAACTCTCGGCAATCTTTGTCCGAAAGCCCGTAAATCGAAACGGGATAAGCCGTTTCGCCGTTTAACGCGGTTATTTCCACCCCTGCGAGCGGCAATACGCCCAAAAGCTTGCACGCCGCGAAAAATTCTTTAACGCCCGCAACCGTGGCGTAATCGCAAACGCAAGCGATACTCACCGCCCGCTTATACGCCGAGTATGCCGCCAACGACGGAGAATACGGCGAAAACGAATAATGCGTATGCACGTTTAAAGTGGCTTCGTCGCCACTGGGATCGGGTTTAAGCTCAGCCTCGCGTCGTTCGCGTTTTTTGAGCGCGCTTAAGGCTAAACGCCTTACGCCTCTCCATTTTGAGTTAAGCTTTTCTATCAATAATTCGGTCTGCATAAACGATGCTTCCTTAATAATATGCGCGAATAAATACTTTAATCGCTCTTTAATTTTACACCGATAGGCTGATTTTGTCAAGCGTTTATATTAAAGCGGGGCGCTTTACGAGCTTGCTTAGCTTTTCCGCTTTAAAATAGAGCGTGTTTTTATGATTTTTTTCTTTTTTACGAAGCGTTTTTTCGTCGTTTTTCCTCAAAAAACGTAAAATCTCAAAAAAAATCTAAAAAAATATGGTCTTTTGTAAAAAAAATTATAAAAAGTATTTGCTAAAATTCATTTTTATGCTATAATGTAAACAGTAAAAGTGCCGATGAGGCACGTTAAAACAAATATCGGAGGATGAAAAATGAACAAGAGTGAATTTATCAGAGCATACGCAGACAAATTAGGCGTTACCATCAAAGAGGCAGACGGATTTTTCCAAGCTTTCGTCGACGCGCTTACCGATTCTTTAAAGAACGACGAATACGTTCACATTTCCGGCTTTGCGACCTTTGAAGTTAAAGCCAAATCTGAAAGAGGCGGCGTTAACCCCAAAACCGGCGAAAAGATCACCATTGCCGCTTGCAAAGCTCCCACTGTTAAATTCAGCAAATCTTATAAGGATTTATTCAACTAAGCCTTATCTTAACTTTGCAAACCAAAGGCAAAAACTAATCGCCCTTCCCGCCTATGCGGGAAGGCTTTTAACTAAAAGGAGTTTTACATGAGAAAAAATCAAGCTGTGATAAACGCGGCGTTAATGCTGGTAATCGGCATTTTGCTGATCGTTTTCAAAGGAAAAGTTTTAGAAATCACAATGACGATTTTAGGCGCTTGCCTTATCGTTTTGGGCGTGTTGGACCTCGTGGAGCGCCGCGACTATTTGCTTTTTGCCGTTAAAACGGTTATCGGCATATTGATAATTGTATGCGGCTTATCGCTTTCGCAAATCGCGTGCTACGTTATCGGAGCACTCGTTCTCGTTTACGGAATGCTTCAACTTTGGAATTTTATCACTTCTAAAACGAAAATTTCCTCTTTCAGAGATTTTTTAGCGGTTTATTCCAATCCTATTATGAACATTCTTATCGGTCTTTGCATGTTGCTTGTAAATATCGGAACCATTGCGAATATAGTGTTCACCGTTTTGGGAATATTCTTTATCATCGAGGCGCTTTTAGACCTTACCGCAATTTTTAAATCCAAACCGCAAAAAGCCAAAGTTAAGGATTCTAAGGATTAATAATTACGTAATTACGTAAAAAGCACATAAAAACCATTTAATAATTAAAAACGGCGCGAAACCCCGCGCTGTTTTTTATTTCGTTTTTTATTATTCGCATAAACAATGCTTTTGCTTCTAAAACTCTAAAATGCCGATAATAGGCTTGTAAAAATAATACGTTTATGATAAAATGTAATTATTAAAACAAAAAAACGCGTAAAAATAAAAATCCTATGGCAAAAACGCAAGGCGAAAAATTATTATGAACAACTTTCTAGAGCGAGTAAAAGATTATTTACATCCCGTTAAAATAGTTTGCTTTAACAATTGCGAAAATTCGGAATCGCTACTTATAAGCGACGAAACACAGATTTTTTTAGACACCGAAAATCCGTGCTTGCTAAAAAAAGGCGGATTTGTGGTTTTGGATTTCGGCAAAGAACTGCACGGCGGAGTTAGAATTTTAAATTCTTGGGCAAAATCGGACATAAGAATTCGCTTCGGCGAATCCGTAGCCGAAACCTTCGCCGAATTAAACGAAAACGGAGCTTGCAACGACCACGCTACTCGCGATATGCAAGTAAGTCTTCCGATGCTTTCGGATCAAGAATACGGTCAAACGGGCTTCCGCTTCGTTAGAATAGACAATATCGGCGACGACGACCTTAAGTTTGCCGCGATTTACGCCTATTATTTGCGGCTTAAAATTTTGCCGAGCGGCTATTTTGAATGTAACGACGAGCGAGTTAATTTAGTTTATCGTACCGCCGCACGCACCCTGTATTTATGCATGCAAAATAGGCTGTGGGACGGAATTAAAAGGGACCGCTTGGTCTGGATAGGCGACATGCACCCCGAAGCTTTGGGCATTTTTTATCTCTACGGCGCACACCCTTTAATCGAACTGGGGCTAAAAGAAACCGCCGAACACGTTTCGATAGACAAATGGATGAATAATATTCCGTCTTACTCGCTTTGGTGGCTCGCAATTCTTTGCGATTACGACTTTTATTGCGATAAGTGGGAATTTACAAAAACTCAGCTCGATTACGCTCGAAAATTAGTGCATAAAGTTTGCGCTTGCGTGACCGAAAAAGGCTACGTGGATTACGGCGGTTTTAGTCAGTTTATAAACTGGGAAACGTCCGAAGCCCCCGACTTGGAATGTGCTAACCGCGGGCTGGTTTTGTGGACTCTTAAAAAGTATTTAAATATGCTTGCGCGCCACGAAATAAGCTCTGCCGAGGCGCAAAACGCCATCGCGCGACTTGAAAAAAATACCGACTTTGACGGCTCGAGTAAAACGGTTGCCGCGATTTATTCGCTCGGCTATAAAGCGACCGACCGCGTGCGCGAAATTTTAGCCCAAGGCGGCGAAAACGGATACTCCACATTTATGAGCTACTACATATCCAACGCCGTTAAGGACTGTTTGGGCGGCGAAACGGCGCTAAAACGACTAATCGATTTTTATTGCGGAATGAACGACCGCGGCGCAACCTCTTATTGGGAAAGTTTCGCTCCTGATTGGCTCGCGGGCAGCGGAAGAATCGACGAACTACCCAAAAACAATCAAAAAGATTTACATTCTTCGTTCGGCAAATATTGCTACGAAGGATTCAGACTTTCGCTTTGCCACGGTTGGTCGTGCGGTCCCGTTCAGTTTTTAACCGAAAACGCGCTCGGCATTAAATTTTTAGATGCCGGCGGCAAAAAAATAAAAATCGAGCCCGATTTGATGGGACTTAAATTTGCAAAAGGCGCAGTACCTACGCCCTACGGACTTATCGAGGTCGAAAACGTAATGACCGATAGCGGCATTAAAACAACTTATAAACTCCCCGACGGCGTCACCTTAGCAGAATAATTATTCTAGTTTTTTATTATAAGTCATCCCGCTTAAGACGACCCGTTATAGCAAAGCTCGTTCGGAATAACCTAAAAAAAGCAAAACAAAAACCCGCTTTAGTAGCCGTTAAGCGACCTATAGGCGGGGTTTTGTTTTTTTTCGGCAAAATAATGTCGTCGATTTTTTTATTTAAAAACTTTTATATCAAAAATTTTTTTATGCGTTTCACGCCTAAACTACACGACGTTTACGCAAAGAAGTTTTTATAATTTTTGCTTTAAAAAAATCATTCTGCTTTATCGTCAAGCGAAGCTTCGTCGCCTTTAGCGGCAGAGGAAGAATTCTCGGTTATAATCGGTGCGGTCTCGGAAATCGACTCGCTATGGCGAGCTTCTTCGGCTGCAAGTTTGCGTTTTACGTCGGTTATTCCGCGCGTAGCTACGTTAGCTTTCTTTTTTTGCGCGTCATTTACGAGTTGCAAACCGTAAAACAATATAAATCCGATTTGAACGGGTATTCCGCAAATAAAAATCAGCCACATTACGTTCGATTCGATATCGAAAAACACAGGCGTGAGATATATCGACAACGCGACCGTCCACACCAGCCCCGAAACGAACAAGAGCGTAGCCCAAGTTTTGCCCCACATTCCGTTAAACACGATTAAAACTATAAAAGTTGAGGGTATTGCGTAAATAAACGCGATAGAGGCGCGTTTTGAGCTAACGCCCGCCCAACTTAATATGGCGAACGCGGCTGTAGCCACTACCCACACCAGCACCGCCGAAATTATCGAAATTAAAAACTTTTGCGGAGTGCTTAATCTGCGCGTTTTTATATTCTTTTTTATATCCGTGTTTTCGGTGAGCATGCAATCGACGCTTACGTCGAATATCTCAGACATTTTTTTAATAGTTTCGACGTCGGGAATGGCTTCGGCGCGCTCCCATTTAGAAACGGCTTTGTCTGAATAATTGAGCTTTTCAGCAAGCTCTGCCTGAGTCATCTTATAAATTTTTCGCAAATCGCAAATATTTTTTGCAACAATCTCTTTAAGCTCCATATTTTTATTTTAGCATAAGCCCGAAAAAAAGACAAGCGTATTTTCGCCCTCGGTTCATTTTTAACCCCGCTCTTAAGTGAAAAGCGTGTTAAAACAGAATTAAATAGGCATTTAAACGCCTTTTGTCTAAGAACTTATTCGCTAAAAAGTCGAAACGCTGAAACTTTAAAGACGCGATTTCCGTATATTTTTGCATGTTTTTTGCAAATGATTGCAAATGATAATCCGAATTTATAGCGGCAAATCTTTTTTTATAAATCTGAGTGAGCCGATGACGTAACCTATAATTCCCGCCACCGCCAAAACGGCGAACTTCCAAACGAAAACGCCGGTTCCGTCCATAATGGAAATAACGTCGAAAAGCGAAATAATCGTTACGTAATTGAAATAATTAAGCGCGTTAAGCCTAACGACCGAGGGAATAACGGGACTGCCGAACAATCCGAGCATTGCCGCGACAAGGGCGAATATACTCAGTCCGCCGCCGATCGCCATAGAGCGTTTGCTTCTATCGAACACGCACGAAGTCAAAAAGCAGAGTCCGGACAGCGAGAATAGCACGCAAAACGCCCCTAAGTTTAAAAGAATTAAATTTCCGTAAGTCAGCGCAACGGACTCCGAAACGATTGACAAACACACGCAACCCGTAGCCGTAGTTAGGCAAAACATACAAAACAGCGAGCCTATTAAATATACGGCTTGCGTAAACACGACGGTGACTCTTTTTGTCGAAGTCGAAAGAACGTATGCCATCGAGCCGCTATCCACTTGCCCCGCGATTAAGTTATTCGACGCCATAATCATATAAATTATAGGAAGCAACAATCCCGCGAGTTTATAAAATATCGAGCCGACGACAAGCGTATATAAATCCATTTGCCCTATTTCCTCAAGCGCCTCGGACACGGCGGCGGGAAGCGTGGATAAAAAACTCGACGCGACGCTTTTCGTCAGCTCTTCTTTTTTAGCCGCGACCGCGCTTAAATATTCGTTTTCGCTAGAGATATCGCCGCTTTCGAATTTTTCTTTCAGCGTTTGTAATTCGTAGTCGAGTCTGCCGCGATAAGTGACAATCGCAGTTTTGGTTAAGTGCTTTATCGAACCGTAAGTATAGCCGAAATCGTCGTATTTTTCTTTGCTGACTCCGTAAGACGAAAGCGCCTCGATAAGCGCGGAAACGTTTTCGGTTTTAACCATATTGCCCGCAATAAAAACGGCTGAACAGTCCGCCGCTCTGTCGTCGCGATAATCGGCGCGCTCTAGCGAATCGAGATAATCGAAAACGTCGCCCGAAGCTATATGCGTTGCAAGCGAAATCACGTCGTAATCGGCGGGCACGGCTTCGCCGTTTTGAGTATAAAAATCGTTAAACATGCCGCTAGGATTTATCGCGTACATAACTCCGCCGAGCATTTCTTGCGCTTCGGAGGACTCTTCTGCGTACCCTGCCGCGCTCGCCTTTTGATTTACGTAAGCCGTTAATTGCTCTAAAGCGGCGGAATATGCAACCGAAATCGCGTTTTCTTGCGTGGCGGGCGACTGACTTTGCCAAGCGTTTAGCGCGAAAAGATAATCCTCTTCGCTTTCAAACGATTGTTTAATCGGAGCTTCGTTTTGCCATTTTAAAATAAGCGAAACGTAATTTTCACCCGCCGAGGTTTTCATTTGCGGAACGGCGTTTTGCCAAGCGCTCAGTGCGGCGGCATACGCATTAAGATCCGAAAAACCGCTTTGCGCGGGCATTTTTCCTAGCCACATAAGATAAGAAAGCGTATCGCTTGCGTTTTCGCAAAAAGCGTTATCGAATTTATCTAAGCCGTCTTTTGTATTTTCATAGCTAAAAATAGCTCGATTTTGCATTTGCGCGTCGATTTCTTCGGTTATAATCGTGTCTTGAATGGAATTTTTCACGTTGCCGATATTGCCGTTTCCGGAAATCAGCATAACGCAGGCAAGCATAAAACAAGTGGCAAAAGTTATAATCGCCCACATCGTTCCGTTCGCCTTGCAAGATTGTTTAAATAAAGCTTTACTGAACATAATTCATTGCTCCTTTTGTGAATTTTTTAATTACTTAATTTGTTTTAATGAATAGTCTTGGAAAAAAGTATATTTTTAAAATGCATTTCGAGAGTGTAAGGCAATTCAGAAATGAATTTTACGTTATAATTATTGAGCGAACCGAGCAATTTTGCCGTATCTTGCGCGTTTATGCGCACGGTAACTTGATGATATTGCTCTTGTAAACGGATTTTTTCGTATTTTTCCTTTAAGAATCGCTCGTAATCGCTAGCTAGGCGGAATTCGACTTTAAAATCTTTAACGTCGCGATTTCTTATTTTATTCATATCGCACGTATCCACGATTCGCCCGCCGCTTATGAGCGCGACTTTATCGCAAGTTTTTTCAAGCTCGTCGAAACTGTGACTGCTCATAAAAATCGTTTTGCCTTTTCGGTGCTCTTCTTTGATAATATCTAAAAAAGTAGCGCGCATAAGCGGATCTAAGCCCGTCGTGGGTTCGTCGAGAATGATAATCGGAGCGTCGTTCATAAGCGCCGCCACGAGCGCGGTTTTTTGTTTCATGCCCTTGCTCATTCTCTTTAAATTCGCGCGCGGGTCGAGTTGCAACCTTTCGATAAGTTCGTTGGCGTAAGACATGTCTTTAAGTCCCAAAAAATCTGCTTGACACTTCAAAAAATCGATGCCCGTTTTCAGGTCGGGAAACGCTATTTCACCCGGCACGTAACCGATTTTTTTAACTATCTCGCTCGAATGTTCCCATGAAGAAAGCCCATTAACGAACGCCGTGCCGCTAGTCGGCTTTAAAAAACCCATAATATGCCGTATGGTAGTGGTTTTTCCGCTGCCGTTCGTTCCGACGTAGCCCACCATCTCGCCTTGGCTTATAGTTAAGTCTAGGTCGAATACGCCCTGCCCTCTCCCATAGTCCTTGGTCAATTTTTTTGTTTCGATAACGTTCACGATAGCGCACCTCCGAAATCTTTTTCTTCTTTATAAAACTTCATAAAATAATCCTCTAAAGTTTCTTTTCTGTTGCTGAAAAATTCGATCGGCAAGCGGGAAAGCAACGCGATAAGAGTATTCAAATCTTTATCGTCGATGCAAATATAAAGTTCGTTTTGATTTTCGTTCATAAGCAAAAACGAAGGAATTTTCTCGGCTTTTGCTAAAAAATCCTTCTTTGCTTCAAGGCGCTTAAACGCGACGGTATAATATTTTCGAGAAGCGTGTTTTAAGTCGTCCGCGATGAATTCCGAAACGATTTTTCCATCTTTTATGATAGCAATCCTATCGCAAGTAGAATCGATTTCCGAAAAAATATGACTCGAAAGCAAAATCGTTTTTCCGCGTCGTTTTTCTTCATGAATAAACCGAATAAAATTTTCTTGCATAACCGGATCGAGCCCGCTGGTGGGTTCGTCTAAAATCAAAACTTCGGGGTCCGACATAAACGCAGTAACCACGGCTAGTTTACGCTTTACGCCTAAGCTCATGCGCTTGGTTTCGCCGCTCAAAACGTTGGAGTTAAGCTCGAATAAATCTAGCATTTCGGCAAGCTTTTTTTCATTACGTACTTTTTGCATATCTTGCATCATAGCGATAAACTCAAGCCCGGTAAGCCCCGCGGGTAACGCGATTTCACCCGGAATATACCCTACTTTTCCTAACACCTTATCGTAATTTTCAAAAGTTTCCAGCCCGAATATCTTCGCACTGCCAAAGCTCGGCTTAGAAAACCCCATCAAATGCCTTATAGTCGTAGACTTGCCGGCACCGTTAGGTCCTAAAAAGCCGAATACCTCGCCTTTATCCACGTGAATGTTTACGTCGAAAACCCCTCTGCCAAAGCCGTAATCTTTGGTCAAACGTACTGTTTCTATCACATGGCGAGGCTTTAAATTCGAATTTGTATCTTTATTCAATTTTTATTCCTCCGATAACTTCGTTGATTCTTACAGTATAATACTTTCGAATCGAAAACGGAAGTACAAAAAAAATTCCAATGAAAAAATGTGAATACGTCCGATATTCTTGTTTATTTTTTAACAAACTTATTGCCCTAGAAAAGCTCGAATTCGCTTGTATTATTAAAAAAACCGAAATCATGCCGAATGAAATCTTAAAATCATGCCGAATGAATTTTCAAAATCGTGCCGAATACAGTTGCAAAAATCAAGCAAAAAAGGTATAACCGTTTATCGGCTATACCTTTAATTTTTGCGATTTTTATTTGTTTTTTTGCAAGTTTAATCGTTTTTTGAGGGCTTTTTTATTTTAATGAATTTAACGGCGGCGTAAAACGAAACGGCGCACGAGCCTAACATAACGAGCGCGGGAAGTATGGCAAGAGATTTAACGGCGCAGTCCGGATTCCCTAGACAATATGCCGCGCCATAATAATCGCCGACGATTAAGGTATGTACACCTTTACTTGTAGGTAAAATGAAAGAAACTACAAATAATATCCCCGACAAAAACGAGCATCCCGCAGATATCATTCCCAAAACGGGCTTAGCCCTAATAGCCGAAAATGCCGATAAAAATATAGCGGCTATCGCCAAAAGCATAGCAAAAAAGGTACAAGCGCCGATAGCGGAAACGTAATTTTTTGCAAAATAATTGAAGGGCACGCCCATAAATCCGTTAGTATAATCACCCGTTAAAAACGCAACGAAAAAACTCCATCCGCTTTCGCCGCCCTCGACGGAGCCGGCAACTTTAGTGCTTCTTAAAACGAAAGCCGAGCCGTTGTTATAATATTCGCCGTTATTGTGAATATACATAAAATTGCAAAAGCACAAAAGAAGTGCGAGCACTGCGGCACCCGCGGCTATATAACCGAAAGGCGATAATTTTTTAATTTGTTTTTCTTGTGCGGCGCGGGCGTTATCTTCCGCGCGTTTTAATTTTTCGCGTTTGCTTGCCATAATTTTTTTCTCCTTAAAAG
>CAYVKZ010000017.1:0-33727 GCA_964452295.1 uncultured Acidiphilium sp. | reverse complement strand
TTGAAAAAGGCAATGAATGGAATAATAACACGCATTCGTCGTTAAAAGTCGTTTGTTCGGACGGTGAAATAGAATTATAATAAACGCAGTTAAATAAAATAAAGGAAACTGTTTGGACAACAGTGTAACGGAAAATAAAAAAAGCCTTCCCCGCGCAGAAGCCTTAATTTGTATCGCTTGCGCATCAATGTGAAATAACGCGCCTAGATCTTTCGACTTCGCTCAAGATGACGGGGCGCGTGTAAGCAAGATGACGAGGCGCGTGTGGTGAGCCTTAATTATACGGCTTGCGCATATATTATCGAATGCAAGCGTAATATAATTCGGGAGCAAAAAACTTGCAAAAAAAGGCGGAGTCGATAAAAACGGCTTTTTCGGTAATAGGCGCGGTGGTTGGCGCTGGCTTTATAACGGGCAGAGAAATATTAAGTTTTTTTGGCGGAACTTCGCCTGCGGTTGCGGGCGGAGCCGCTTTTATTATATTCTTTTTATTGTTTTATTTTTTGCTTTGCCGCAAAGAAGACGAATTTTCGCGCTTCGGCAACGCCGCCGTTTGCGTTTTAAGCGTTTTAATAATGGCTTCTATGCTCGGCGCGACGGACAGCCTTTTTACTCTTTCGTTCGGCGTTCCTAAAAAATTGCCGATCGGTTCGTTTTTTATGCTCGTTTTAAGCACCGCGCTTTGTTTTTGCGGCTTGAAAGGTATCGAAAAAGCAAATCTTTTTTTGGTTCCGTTCATGATTGCTTGCGTGCTGATATGCGCGGCTTATTCTTTTTTTTCGGGTGCGTCCGAAGCGCAAAATCCAAGCGTGAATTTATCCGTTGCGGAAAGCTTTTCGCTTTTTTCGATAAGTGGAGCGGCAAGGTGCGTTTCGTATTGCGCGTTTAACACGCTTTTATCTCAGCCGTTTTTTGCAAAAATCAAAAGCGAAAAAAACGAATATTCGCCTTTGCTCGTCGCCGCTATTTCCGCGGGCGTTTTGGGCGGGATGATTTTCGTTTATCTTTTTTCGCTTAGCGGCAAAGGCGCGGAGAGCTTTGATATACCCGCGTTTATTCTTTGCAAAAATTCGCGCATTTTAAAATGGTTGCTTTGCGTGGCTGTTTTTTGCGCGATTTTAACCACTCAAATTTCAACCGAATATCCTCTCGTTAAGTCGGCGGAGCGCAAAAAAAGAAGCGGGCTTTACATAATAGTGCTCGCTCTTTTTACTTTTATAATTTCGCGCGTGGGGTTTTATGCCATAGTTGATAAAATTTATCCCGCCGTCGCTGTATTTTCGACGCTTTATTATTTAATTCTTATTTGCGCCTCGTTGCCGCTTTTTCGAGCAAAACCACGGCTACGTACATCAGTGCCGCAAGCGCGCTCAAAATCAGCGTCGAAGTCATAACCAAATCGAGTTGTAAAACCTGCCCGCCGTATACTATTAAATAACCGAGCCCTTTGCGCGAAACTATATATTCGCCCATAATCGAACCTATCCAGCTTAGTCCTACGTTTACTTTCAGCGTCGAAAAAAACGCAGAAGCCGACGAGGGTAGTACTAGATTTTTAAGCGTTTGCGCCTTGCTCGCTCTTAAGGTTTGCATAAGCAAAAGCTTGCCTCGCTCGGTCTGAATAAAGGCGCCTAGCATATTTATCGTAGTCACTATTATCGTAACGATAACCGTCATAAATATTATCGCTTTAACGCCCGAGCCGAATGCTATTATTATAACCGGACCTAACGCTATTTTCGGCAGAGCGTTTAAAACTATTACGTAAGGCTCCGCGATTTTTCTAAGCCGTTCGGACCACCAAAGCGCTATTGCCGCCGCCGTGCCTAAAAACGTGGCTATCAAAAATCCCGCCAAAGTTTCGAAAAGCGTTATAAAAATATGCGAAAACAAATCGCCGCTTCTATAAAGAGAAACAATCGTTTTCAGCATTTTCGAGGGGCTTGAAAATAAAAACGAATCTATCGCGCCGACATCTGCTAAAAGTTCCCATAGCCCGAAAAAACATAAAAGTAGGGCAAGTCTGAAGGTCGTTACGATCGCGCTTTCGGTTTTGAGCTTTTTTAAATAAGCCTTTCTTGCGGGGCTTAAAATCGGGGCGGAATTCGTTAATTTTTCGTTGCGTTTTTCAAATAGTTTTTTCATGCGTTTAACTCCTCGCTAAGCTGTGTCGATAAGCCGCCAAAGCTTTTCGAATTTGCCCGAAAACTGCGGGCGCTCGCGGCGGTTTAAAGGCGTTAAGCTTTTGTCGAAATCCAAAACCTCTTCCGCCAAAACGGTTGCCGGGCGCGAGCTTAAAACCAAAATTTTATCCGCTACCGAAATAGCTTCGGATATGTCGTGCGTTACTAAAAGAGCGGTCTTTTTCTCGTTTTTAATAATGCCGTAAACGTCGTCGCACACGGCAAGTCGAGTTTGAAAATCGAGGGCGGAAAAAGGCTCGTCCAGTAAAAGCAAATCGGGCGAAAACGAAAGAGTTCGTATAAGCGCAACGCGTTGTCGCATTCCGCCCGAAAGCTCGTTCGGGGTTCGTTTTTTAAAATCTTTAAGCCCGTATTTATCCAAAAGTCCGTTCACGAATTCTTTTGATTTAGGCGTTAACCTTCGCTTGATTTTAAGCGGCAACAGGGCGTTTTGCTCGACCGTAAGCCAAGGGAACAGCTCGTCCTTTTGAAGCATGTATCCGGTGGATGTTTTGCCTTCGTTTTTGCCGTCCGTAGGGCTTCCTCGGGTTATCTCGCCGTCGTAGGGAATAAGCCCCGCTATAGCCGAAAGTACGCTGGTTTTGCCGCAACCCGAGCTTCCTATAATGGCTACGAATTCGCCTTTAAAAACCTTAAAACTAACGCCGTTTACAGCCGTTATTTCGCTTTTTTTAGTTTGATATCGCACTGTTAAATTTTTTACTTCGAGTAGTGGTTTGTTCATTTGTGTTTCTCCGAAATTTTTAAAAAACAGTAATCATGTCTGACGTAAAAATTTTAAAAATCAAGCATGACTTCCTTGATTTTGCGGCTAATTACGATTTGAGAAATTTGTAACGGCAAGGACGGAATATTCGACGTTTCCGCTAAGCTCGCCCGCGTCTAGCATAATACTTTTTAAGCGATCGAACCCGCTTTCGCTTAGAGTTAAATTTTCTGCCCAAGCGTCACATTCGCGATATCGTTTTATCGAGGTTATTATACTTTCGTCGCTCGTCGCGGGGAACTGACCTCTAAGCGCCTCGGCTAGGTCTTCGTCCTTTGCTGTTAGGGTAAAATCGACCCCTTCGTAAAGCGCGTCTACGAACGATTTTAATAAATCTTCGTTTTTTGTCAAGTAGCTATCCAGACAGCAAAACGCGGTGTAAGGAATTTCGCCCGCTAAAGCTCCGACCGATTGAACGACGTAGCCTTTGCCCGCTTTTTCGAACTCGGATGCGGTAGGTTCGAACAAGGTGCAATAGTCGCCTGTTCCGCCTTCGAACGCCGCCGCGGTAAGCGCAAATTGCACGTCGAAATTAAGGGTTATATTTTTTCCGTCGAAAAGTCCGTTTTGCTTTAAAAGGTACTCGAGCGTCATGGCGGGTACGCCGCCTTTTCTTCCCGCGATTATCTCTTTGCCCGAAAGAGCCGAAAAGTCGAAATTCGTTTTATCGCTTTCCTTTCGAGATATCAAAAACGAACCGTCTCGCTTTGTGAGTTGAGCGAAAATTTTAGGGTAGTCCGATCTGCCGTTTAAGTATACGTACATAGCGGCTTCCGGCCCCATAAGACCGACGTCTGCAGAACCCGACAAAAGCGCCGTCATCGATTTATCCGCGCCGCCGCCGTTAGTGAGTTCTATATCTATGCCGCGGTTTTTAAAAAAACCTTTTTCAATCGCCGCGTAAAAGGGGGCGTAAAAAATCGAATGTGTTACTTCGTTAACGCGAAGCTTGCTCGTTTTTTTGTCAGAGCAGCCCGCAAAACAAAAAGAAAATAGGGTTACGGACAAAAAAATTGCCGCCACTTTCCTAGACTTAAGCGTTTTCATTAAAAAAAAGCTCCTTTTAAAATAAAATAATTACAATATATCATACGCCGCCGAGTAAATATTTGACAACCGCGCCGCAAATTATTATAATTACTAAGAGTGAATTTATATTAACGCGACAAAGCGCGAAAACGCGGCGAAAGTTTTGCAAAACGGCAAAGCGCCGCATAAAAGGAAAAATCATGGAACTTAACAAAACCTACGATCCGAAGGATTTCGAAAATCGCATTTACGAAGAATGGGAAAAAAGCGGCTGTTTTAAAGCGGAACCCAATTCGAAAAAACTGCCTTACACCATAGTAATGCCGCCGCCTAATATAACCGGGCAACTTCACATCGGGCACGCGCTCGATCAAACTTTGCAAGACGCGGTCATTCGCTTTAAAAGAATGCAGGGCTACGAGGCGCTTTGGCTCCCGGGGACCGACCACGCCTCTATAGCAACCGAGGTTAAAATCGTAGAAAAAATCAAAAAAGAAGAGGGTAAAACAAAACAAGACCTCGGGCGCGAAGAATTTTTAAAGCGCGCTTGGGATTGGAAAGACAAATACGGAAATCGCATAGTCGAGCAAGTTAAAAGGCTGGGCTCTTCGTGCGATTGGTCGCGCTTGTCGTTTACTATGGACGATAATCTTTCGCGCGCGGTCAATCACGTTTTTATAAAGCTTTACGAAAAAGGTTTAATTTATCGCGGAGCGAGAATAATTAACTGGTGCCCCTGCTGTAAAACCGCTCTGTCGGACGCGGAAGTGGAATATTCGGACGAAGCTTCTTTCTTCTGGCATTTGCGCTATAAAATCAAGGGCGAAGACGGATATATAACGGTCGCCACCACTCGTCCCGAAACGATGCTCGGCGATACCGCCGTCGCGGTTAATCCCAAGGACAAACGCTACGCCTCGGTTATAGGCAAAACGGTTATTTTGCCGCTTTTGAATAAAGAAATTCCCGTAGTCGCCGATTCTTACGTAGACATGCAGTTCGGAACGGGTGCGGTTAAAATAACCCCCGCGCACGATCCTAACGACTTCGAAGTAGGTCTTCGCCACAATCTCTCCGTAATCCGCGTTATGAACGACGACGGTTCGATGAACGAAAACGCGGGCAAATATTGCGGATTAGATCGCTACGAGGCAAGAAAGCGCATCGTCGAAGATTTGAAAGAAGAGGGCGCGCTCGTAAAAATCGAACCTCACACGCACAGCGTAGGACATTGCTATCGCTGTCACGACACGGTCGAACCCATCGTTTCCAAGCAATGGTTCGTAAAAATGGAACCGCTCGCTCGCCCCGCGATAGACGCGGTTAAAAACAAAAGCATAAAGTTCACGCCCAAGCGTTTTACAAAAATTTATTACAACTGGATGGAGAATGTCCGCGATTGGTGCATATCTCGTCAGCTTTGGTGGGGGCACAGAATTCCCGCGTATTATTGCGACGAATGCGGCGAAACGGTCGTTTCCGAAACCGCGCCCGAAAAATGTCCCAAGTGCGGTTGCACGCATTTTAAGCAAGACGAAGACGTTTTGGATACGTGGTTTTCTTCGGCGCTGTGGCCTTTCTCTACGCTCGGCTATCCCGACGAAACTAAGGACTTAGATTATTTTTATCCCACGGATACGCTCATTACCGCTTACGACATAATCTTCTTCTGGGTTGCGAGAATGATATTCAGCGGCATAGAGCACACGGGCAGAATTCCTTTTAAAGACGTGCTTATTCACGGCATCGTGCGCGACGCGCAAGGTAGAAAAATGAGTAAGTCGTTGGGCAACGGCATAGACCCGCTCGAGATAATCGACAAATACGGCGCGGACACCTTGCGTTTCTCGCTCGTCAGCGGCGTTTCCGCCGGTAACGACATAAGATTTTCCACCGATAAAGTGGAGGGCACGCGTAACTTCGTAAACAAGCTGTGGAACGCGAGCCGCTTCGTGCTTTTAAACTGCGAGGGCATGACCGTTAAAGATATTTCGGAATGTAAGTTAAGCGTGGCGGATAAATGGATAATTTCTCGCCTTAACGATACGATTAAGCGCGTAACGCTCAACATGGAAAAATTCGAAATAGGTCTTGCCGCCGCTACCGCGCACGATTTCGTTTGGTACGACTTCTGCGATTGGTATATCGAACTTTCCAAGTCCGCGCTTTATGCCGACGACCAAACCGTCAAGAACGACACGCTTAACGTGCTTTGTTACGTTTTAACTCAGTCGTTAAAACTTTTGCACCCGATTATTCCGTTCATAACCGAAGAAATTTATCGCAATATTCCCGGAACGCAGGGCACGATAATGCTTTCGGATTATCCGCGTTACAATTCGAAATTTACTTATCGCAAAGATAAAGCCGAAGCCGAAAAGGTTATGGAAATAATAAAAGGGCTTCGCAATTTGCGCGCGGAAGTCAACGCGCCGATGTCTAAAAAAATAGACCTCTACGTCGTAACGGATAATAAAAAACTCATAAAGCACACGGCTTCGTATATCGAAAAGCTTGCGGGAGTGAATAAAATCGAATTTATATCCGCAAAAACCGATTTAAGCGAAAAGGTTCTTTCCGTAATGCTTGCCGGATTCGAAATTTACGTGCCGCTCGGCGAACTCGTAGACGTAACAAAAGAAATCGAAAGGCTTAAAGGCGAGCTTAAAAAGGTCGAATCGGATATAGCGTTTTCGCAAAACAGATTAAACAACCCCGGGTTCGCGGCTAAGGCGCCTAAGCAAGTGGTCGATGGCGAGCGCGAAAAACTTGAAAAAAGCTTGCAGATTAAACAAAAACTTTTGGCAAGCTTAAGCGAATACGAGGGATAAAATTCGTAGAGAAGAAAGATAAAATACAACAAAAACTCAAACGGAGCAGTAATGAAAAAACAGAACAAAACCCTTAAAGTGCGCTTTTTCGGCGGAGTGGGCGAAATAGGTAAAAACATGACCGCACTCGAATACGGCAACGATATAGTCATAGTCGATTGCGGGCTTACCTTTCCGTCGAGCGATATGCCGGGGATAGACTTAGTAATCCCGGACACTTCGTATCTCGCCGCCAATAAGGACAAAATAAGAGGCGTGCTTATAACTCACGGGCATGAAGACCATATAGGCGGATTGCCTTACTTTTTAAGAGATTACAACGTTCCCGTATACGGAACAAAACTTTCGCTTGCCTTGGCTGATCATAAAATACGCGAGGCGGGCGTTAAAAACGTTAAGCTATGTTGCGTAAAGCCTTCGAGCAAAATAAATTTAGGGTGCTTTACCGCCGAATTCGTTCACGTAAATCACTCTATACCGGGCGCTTGCGCTTTGGCTATAAACACGCCTGCGGGCATGGTCGTTCATTCGGGCGATTTTAAAATAGATTTAACGCCCATTCACGGCGATATCATGGACATAACCAGATTTTCCGAAATAGGCAAAAAGGGCGTGCTTTTATTGCTTTGCGAATCTACCAACGTAGAACGCCGCGGATATTCCATGAGCGAGCAAGTGGTTTGCGAAACGCTCGATAAGCTTTTTGCCGAAAACTCGCGTCGCCGCCTTATAATAGCCGCGTTTGCTTCCAACGTGTATCGCATACAGCAGATAATCAAGCTTGCGGCTAAACACAAGCGCAAAGTCGCGCTTTCGGGCAGAAGCATGATAAACGTTACCGAAGCTGCCGCAAAAATAGGCGAAATGAATATTCCCGAGGGCGTTTTGGTCGATATCGATAAAATCAAAAACATTCAGGATAAAGATTTGGTTATCGTTTGCACGGGCAGCCAAGGCGAACCCATGAGCGCGCTTACGCGAATGGCTTCGGATAATTTTCCGCAGGTAAAAATAGGCGGCAACGATACGATAATAATTTCCGCAAGCCCCATTCCGGGTAACGAAAAGAGCATATATAACGTAATAAACAACTTGTATCGCAAAGGCGCCGAAGTGGTTTACGAATCGCTTAACAGCATTCACGTTTCGGGGCACGCCTGCCAAGAAGAATTAAAAATGCTTCACTCTTTGGTTAAGCCTAAGTTTTTCATTCCGGTGCACGGCGAATACAGGCATTTAAAAAAGCATTGCATGCTCGCCGCCGATATGGGCATGAAGGAAAGTAATATGCTCATATGCGAAATAGGCGACACAGTGGAATTTACGGCTAAATCCATGCGCCGCGGCGAAAGCTTCCCCGCAGGCAGCAGGCTTATCGACGGGCTCAACATCGACGAAGACGCGACTTCTACCGTGCGCGACCGCGTGCATTTATCCGAAGACGGCGTTATCGTCGCGGTGTGTTGCGTTTCGGCAGAAAGCGGCGTGCCTATACAAGAACCGTCGCTTATATGCAAGGGCGTCGCCTTAACCGAACAGCAAACCCTCGATTGCAAAAACATTATTTTAAAAACGATTGCGGATTTCGACGTGAAAATAGGCGACAACCCCGTATTCAGGCATCAAATTCGCAGAAGCTTAAAAAACTATATATTCAAAAAAACGAAACACAACCCCATAATTTTGCCGGTAATAACCGAAATTTAACGCGTTTTTGCTTATGAGCGACTACACGAAATCTAAGGCTAAGCCTAAAATAGACGAAAGAATAAAAAGTATGCGCTTCGAATACAAAAAAAACGGCATACCTACCATACTCGACGAAAGCTTAAATCTGCTTATAACGCTTTTGCGCGCGAGTAATCCGCGCAAAATATTAGAAATAGGCACCGCCACGGGTATGAGCGGAATTTGTATTTTAAACGCCGCGCCGAGCGCCGAACTTACCACTATAGAAGCGGACGAAACGTCGCATTTTACCGCGCGCGAAAATTTTAAAAACTTCGGATTAAGCGAGCGCGTCCGCGCGATACTCGGCGACGCGGGCGACGTTATAAGGTTTTTGCAAGGACCTTACGATTTTATTTTTTTAGACGGCGCAAAAGCCAGATATTACGACTATTTGCCAGAGCTAAAACGGCTTTTGCGTAGCGGCGGAGTGCTTTTTGCGGATAACGTTTTGTTCCGCGGGCTTATCGAAGCCGAAAAACCGCCGCACCGCGATATGACGATCGTGCGCAACATGCGTGCTTTTATCGACGAGCTTTGCTTGGGCGAAGAATTCGACGCGAGCGTTCTATGCGTCGGCGACGGCGTTTTGATAGCCGTAAAAAAATAAAACGGCGCCTTTAAGGCTTTATCGGTTTTGCCGCTCGGCGGACATTTAAAGTCGGCGGATATCTAAAGAGGATTATAATGAAAAATTTTGAACTGCTCGCCCCTGCGGGCAATTTCGAAAAATTAAAAACCGCTCTGCATTTCGGGGCGGACGCTGTTTACGTGGGCGGCACGTCTTTTTCGCTCCGCGCGCTAAGCGGAAATTTCAATAACGAAGAAATGAAAAAAGCGGTCGAATACACTCACGCTTTAGGCAAAAAAATATACGTAGCCGTCAATATTTTGGCGCGCAACGCCGATTTTGCGGGGGTAGACGAGTATTTGGGCTTTTTAAAAGAAATCGGTGCGGACGCGGTTATTTTATCTGACCCGGGCGTCGTTAATTTATGCCTAAGCAAACACGCGGGGCTCGAAGTGCATTTATCCACGCAAGCTTGCACGCTTAACAAATATTCGGCTAAGTTTTGGGCTGATTTAGGCGTTAAGCGCATAGTGCTCGCGCGCGAGCTAAGCTTAAACGAAGTGCGCGAAATAGTTGATTATTGCGGCGCGCAGATAGAAATTTTCATTCACGGCGCGATGTGTATTTCGTATAGCGGAAGATGCCTTTTATCGAATTATCTTTCTGGGCGCGACGGCAACCGCGGCGCTTGCGTGCAATGTTGCCGTTGGGAATACGAAATTCGCGAAAAAAACAAGGGCGGCGAATTTTTACCCGTCGAGCAAGACGAACGCGGAACGTATATTTTTAACAGTAAAGATTTAAACCTTATAAACTACTTATCCGAAGTTTATAAAAGCGGCGCCGTTTCGCTTAAAATCGAAGGCAGAATGAAAAGCGAATATTATTTGGCAACCGTAATCAACGCCTATCGGCGCGCAATCGACGCTTTTGAAAAGTCAGGCGATAATTACAAAAACTGCTTCGATTACGAAGCGGAAGTCGAAAAAACCGCGCACAGGCTGTTTACAACCGCTTACGCTTTGGGTAAAAACGAACAAACCGTGAATTATCAAGATTCGCAAAGCCGAGGCGAGCGCACTTTTATAGCCGTTTGTATAGGCGGCGGAACGGACGAAAACGGCGACTATTCGCTTATAGAAATGCGTAATCGTTTTAAAATCGGCGACGAATTGGAAGTTTTGTCTCCTTCGGATAACCATAACGCGCGATTTACCGTTTTAAAAATGACCGACGAAGAGGGTAACGCGATAGACGACGCAAAGCTCGTTCAGCAAAAAATCAAGCTTTACGCGCCGATAAGGTTACTTGCGGGCGATATGTTAAGGCGTTAAATCATAGGATTTTTTACTTAAAAATCGGAGGAAAAATTATGAAAATCATCAAAAGAATAGGAGCAATAATGTTATCTGTGTGTTGTGCCGCGTGTAGCCTTGTGGCTTGCGGCGGCGGTGAAAATGGCGGAAGCGGCGCTGCAATAAGCGCAATCGAGCCTGCAAAAGGCGAAGTCGTATCCTTATCTCATCCGGATGTAGCCGAATTTATAAAAGACTACGTTATGGGTAGTAACGCGGCTTCCGAATACGAGGGCAAAGGCGATCATTACGCGATGAAAACGCTCACGTTAAAATGGAAGGCGGCAAATCCCGTCGATAAATACGAAGTGCTCGTTTCGCTTAACGCCGACATGAGCGACGCGCAAACGTATTCGGTAAAAAGCGAGGCGTTAAGGCTTAGCGATTTATATTCGAGTACTACTTATTATTGGCAGATAACGGCAGGGGAAGATAAGTCCGAAGTGTTCACGTTTAAAACGGCGGACGAACCCCGAACAATCAGCATATCCGGCGTATCCAACACGCGCGATATCGGCGGAAAACTTACCGCCGACGGCAAGCGCGTAAAACAGGGCGTGGTTTATCGCGGAGCCAAGCTCGACGATATCGACGAAACGGGTATAAAAGATTTTTGCGAAAGATACAAGATTAAAACCGATTTAGATTTAAGAAAGGAAACCGAGGGCGATAAAAGCGGTTCGCCCGCCGGCGCGAGCATAAAATATTTCAATCGCTCCTGCCCCTATTACTCGGGGGACGAAAACGGTATAGACCAAACCGCCAATTACGAAAAAATGGCTGAAGTTATGCGCGTTTTTGCGGATAGTTCGAATTATCCCGTATATTTCCATTGCGCCATCGGGCGCGATCGCACGGGTATGGTCGCGATGTTGCTTTTGGGCTTATGCGGAGTTTCGCTCGACGATATTTGTTTGGATTACGAGCTTTCCTTCTTTTCAGAAAGCGGTTGTATGGACGGGGCTACGGCTTCCGGACAAACCAGCGCTCTTTCGAAAACGATTAACCGCGTTAAAACTTATGCCGAAGAAGGCGACGAAACTTTCGCCGATCATTGCAAACGCTACCTTTTAACCATAGGTTTAACGGAAGAAGAAATTTCCGCTATAAAGGCTAACCTTATAGAGGAGTAAAAAATTAAAATAACTAAAAGAGGAAAAAAGATGAACATCGAAAAAACATCGGGCGGTTTTAAAGTAAAAACCGAATGTAAAAACTACGTTTTCGACGGGCAATCGCCGCTTATTTCGCAAATAGAAGTAGGCGAAAAACAGCTTTTAGCCGCGCCCGCGCGCGTGGTTTATCGCGACGGAAACAAAAAAGAAGCGCTTAGCAACGCCGAATTTTTCAGTTCGGGCGACGAAGAAGACGTAACTTTATCGGCTTGCGCGCAAAGCGGATTAACGGTCGTCAACGCGGTAACGCACGTAGAGGAAGACGGCGTTTTAGACGTAACTTTTTCGGTAATGCCTTGCGCGGGAACGGGCATGGAATGCTTCGGCGTAGGCGTTCAAAGAAGGGATTTTTACTTAGACGGATTATATTTGGAATTCCCTATTAAAAAGGAATTGGTTAAATTCGTTCACGTTTTCCCGATAGGGTATTACGTTCGCGACGGAGTCGTCGTAGGGAACGACAGTTTGCGCGTAGCCGATTATTTACCCGAGCACGAATTCCACAGCGAATTTAAGCAACAGGTTTTAATAATGGGCGACGATTGCGGCTTCGGGATTTTCTTCGAAAGCGACCGCGATATAGTTTACGGCGACAGAAGCAGATGCTTCGAAATAATCAACGGCGAAAACGAATATTTGCTGCGCGTAAGGCTTATAGACGCTCTCCCCGAGCAGTGGAAAATTCCCGAAAAATATTTGCACGACGGCGACCAATGGAGCAATCATTTATTCCCGCTTTCTTTTAGGTTCGGAATGCAAACGCTGCCCGTTCGCAAGTGGGATTATTCTAAGGTTTTAGAGCGCAACGTTCATATGTCCGCATACGAAAAGATTCCCGGGCACGATTACGAAAATTATATGTGGGAACCCGTCGAAGAATGGGGCGGGGAATCGCGCTTGCAACGCATAGAGCGTTTAGGCGTTAAAGTGCTTTATATTCACGAAAGTTGGGACGATTTTCAAAACAGCCCGATTATAAACGAAGAAACCGCGAAACGCCTTAAAAGAATAGTTACTTATTGTCACGAGCGCGGCATAAAAGTAGTGCCTTACTTCGGTTACGAAATAAGCACGCTTTCGCCTTTGTTTGCAAAATACGGCAAAAAATTCATGCGTATATCCGAAGACGATCCTAATTTGGGATGGCATTATTACAGATATCCTTATCAGCGCGATTTGTCCGTATGCTTGCACTCCGAGTGGAAAGATATATTCTTTAACGGCATAACCGCTCTTCAAAAAGAGTTCGGGTTCGACGGGTTTTATTTAGACGGCACCGTTTGCCCGTTTATTTGCAAAAACTTAGAACACGGCTGCGGTTTTTATAAAGACGGCGAGCTTCACGGCACTTATACCGTTTTCGATATGCGCGAGTTTATTAAAAAACTTTACGCTTATTGTTCTGAGCGCGACCTTATAATAAACGTTCACCCGAGCGGGGCGATTAACCTTGCGACTATAGCGTATTGCACTTCGGTGTGGGACGGCGAATTTTTCCAAGGTCGCCTTTTAAACGGCGAGCTCGACGAAGTTCCGGAGCCGCTTATAAGAGCGCAATATTCGGGCGCTTGCACGGGAATTCCCGTTTACGCGCTTTATTACGTAAATCCCCCGGCATGGCGATTCAGGCAAGCCGCCGCGCTTTCGCTTTTGTGCGGAACTCTGCCTAAAGTAGGGTATTTAGACGAGTCTATCGAATATATGTCGCGTATATGGGACGTTTTCGAACAATTCATCGCAAACAAAGCCGTGTTCCATGCTTATTACGAAAATAACGAAAACGCACCCGTAAAAGTAAGCGGCGCGCCTCATGTTAAGCTTAGCTATCTCGAAACGGATAGCGAAATTTTGGCAATCGTTTGCTGCGTTAAAAAGAATATCAGCGAAAAAGCGGTAGTTAGTTCGATTTATGCGGGTATAACGGACGCCGAAAGCGAGGCAAAATTATCTTCAAACGGCAAAGTGGAATTCGAGTTTTCCGACTTCGACTTTAAGCTGCTTAAAATAACCAAAGCTTAAAAACAGCTAAAAATTAAAGCTTAAAATTTAGATAAAAAACGGAGCTAAGTGCCGATAATCGACCTATAGCCCCGTTTTTTTGTTTATAAATTTTTTGCGCGAATAGCGCGAATCAGCTTTTTTTGTTGTTTTTTAAAGTTACGTTAAGCGTTACGTATGCCGCCAGCAAAACGATTATCGACGCGACAAGAACGATATACATGCCCGCAATCGATACGTCGTGCCCGAAAAAGTTAAGCTTGCAATCGAGCGAAGCCTTAATGTTTTCGATTACGGTGGCGGGAACGCCTTGATTTTGCATTTCGTTAAGGGCACCGCGCATCGAGTGATTTCTGAGCAAAGCGGTTCCGTAAGTTCCGGGCAGACAGTATATAACTTTTTGCAAGCCTTCGCCGAACGAAGAAATAGGCATATACGCGCCGCTTATAAATCCGTAGCCCGAACTTACAATCGTTCCTATTGCGGAAATTTGCCCTTGCGAAGATAAGAAGAAATTAATTACGGACGAAAGCGCGTTGCCGAACAAAACTAAAAGCGTTACGTCTAAAACGGTTAGCAAAACGTCTGCGAAAGTCATATACCAGCCGCCTGTTATCGCAACGTAAACAAAGCAAATCGCGGTTGCCGAATAGCAAACTATAAGCGTGCTTATCAAGTTGGCAAAATAATACGAAAGCGATAAAACCCAGGGTTTAACGGGCGAAACGGTAAAATCTTTTATAGCGCCGGTAACTTTATCCTGAACCATTAAAAAGTTAGAACAAAACGCCACCGTCACGCACGAAACAGCCAAAAGAGACGACGTAAGTTCTTGCCCCACTAAGCCGTTTATAAGATTTTCACTCAAAGAAAAACCTTGCGGTAACGACGAAATAAAGCTATCGCGATAAACGTTAGCCAAAAACGTAGAATAAAGCACGAGCAAAATCGCCGGCGTTATAAGCGAGGTGAAAAACATCGCTTTATCTTTAAAAAACAGTTTTACGTTTCGCTTAATCAATAACAAAACGGTTTTCATTTTTCGGCTCCTCCTAATTTTTTACCCGTCACGGCAAGAAAAACGTCGTCCATTTTGCCTTTGGTTATTTCGTAATCGTTAAAAAGCGACGGATTTTTAACTATCAGTTCGGTGGCGGTTTTGGTATCGGGAACAAAAAGCTTAACGGCGCCTTTTTGCGTTTCGTATTTAAAGCCGAGCGCTTTAATATCGTTTTCGTTCGCGCCGTAAAGCGTTATGTAATCGCCCGTATATTCGTTTTTTAGTAGTAGCGGGGTGCCCTCGGCGGCTATTTTTCCGCCGTCTAAAATTATAACGTAATCCGCTTCGGCGGCTTCTTCCATATAATGCGTCGTAAGAAAAACAGTCATGTTTTCGGTTTTTCTTAGGTTATAAATGACGTTCCACAAGGTTTTGCGCGTTTGCGGGTCTAACCCGGTGGTCGGCTCGTCTAAAATAAGAATTTCGGGTTTATGTAAAATAGCGCGAGCCACGTCTATGCGTCTGCGCTGTCCGCCCGAAAGCTTGCCTACCGTGCGCTTTAACAAATCTTTAAAATCGAGAAGTTCCGCAAGTTCTTTAATTCTGCTTTCGAGTTTTTCGCCCGTTATGCCGTAAAGCGCCGCTCTGCACGCGAGGTTATCGTAAACGGAGAGGGCGGAGTCGAGCACGGAATTTTGAAAAACCACGCCGAGCTTGCTTTTAATATCCGATTCGTTGTCGTCTAAGTCGCGTTCGTCTATAAAAACCTTGCCGCCGTCCTTGCGAAGTTGCCCGCAGATAATGTTTATGGTGGTAGATTTACCTGCGCCGTTAACTCCCAAAAACGCGAACAGTTCGCCTTTTTTTACTTTAAAACTCAAGTTTTGCACGGCTTTAATTTCGCCGAAGCTTTTGCTTAGGTTTTCGATTTTAATAACGTCGTTCGTTTGTCCCATCAATCGAAAAATCTCCTTATTATTTATCATCGTTTTCGTTTTGATTTTCGTATTTGTATTTTAACCCACGATACATATCGGTTAGCGATTTACTTGCTAAATCTTCGTCCCAATCGTAATAATCGGTTGCTATCATCGTTGCTATTCCGTGCACGTATGTCCACATTTCAACGTAAAAAAGCATCGCTTGATCTTCGGGTATGTTTACTTGTTTGCAAATAAGCGAAACTATCGTTTCGGTTTCGGCTGCTTTTTTCGTTTGGTCTTCTTTAGCGCGATTGCGCATAAAAAGCAGCTTAAAAAGCTCCTTTTCTTCGCGCGCGAAGCGAATATACGCCATTCCGCTCGCTTTGTAGGGCGGATATTTCCCGCTTGCCATATCTTCTTTTAAATAGTTTTGATAAATTTCGTTCGCCGCGTTTATAACCGCGCTTTGAACTTCCGCCATGTTTTCGAAGTAACTGCAAATCGGGCGATACGAAGAGCCTAGTTCGTTGCCAACCGCACGCGCAGTAACCGCGCTAAACCCCTTTTTTCTGGTTATGTTAAGCGCGGCGTTTAATATTTGTTCTTTGGTAAATAAAAATTTTCTTGCCATGTTTTCGTTTCTTTTTTATAAATATTAAATAACGTCGAAAGTCCCGTTAATCGACCTATAGGCGGGCTTTTTCGTTATGTTCGGCACAAAAAAGAGGGCGTTGTGCTTTTTGCGGGGTATCCGAGCAAAGTCGAATTATATTGCCGAGGTTATGTAATCAATGTTACTAGTGTAACTTATTATAGCAAATAAAAATTCAGCTGTCAAGAAAAATCATTCACTAAAAGCCTTTTATCGATAATTTCGTTTTCGCAATTTCCTTTATTTCATTGGAGCGTGCAAAAGAGACTTCGTTTTAAAAATTGAAAATGATATTATTTGAGCGAAAAGAAATTAGATATCGGCATAAAAAAATTGGACAAAAAGGCAAAAGATATGTATAATTAAAAAAACGAAGAAGCTGATTGTTAAGCGAATAAAAAAGCGAAAACCGAACGGCGAAAGGTTTTTCGCTAAATAAAAAAAAGTAAAAAAATCAACAAAACTGCGTAAAAATTAGCGATTTGTTTAAAGGCGGTGCGTTTTGAACGAGAACGGAAAAAACGAAGCGTTTGCGCTTCGAGCATACCCGAGATACGATTTTTCGTTTATTTATTGCGGAGTGGAAAGCCGCGCGAATTGGGACTTTTTTTGCCCCAAACGCGAGCTTTACGCGTTATGCTTCGTTTACGAAGGCGAGGGTGAATTTTCTTACGGGCAAGAAAAATACGAATTAACTCCTGGCGACGTGTTTTTATTTTTCAAACACGAAACAGCACGCGCCAAACCTAACGAAAAAAAGCCGTATAAATATATATACATAGGATTCGTCGGTTCCGATTGCGAAGAAATTTTCGCGCATGCGGGGATAACCAAAAACACGCGCGTTTTAAATTTGGAATACGACGAAAATTTAAAAAACGCCTTTTTTTCGATGCTTAAATTGTTTAAGCAAGATAATTTGCTAAACTCTATACAAATTCAGCGCGCGTTTTTAAAAATCATTTATATGCTCTGTAAAAAGAACGACGAAAACAAAAAAGTTTTCAGCACTCGCAAAGAAAAAATAGTGGAAAAAGTTAAAGATTACATTCACGAAAACTATTTCGAGCCAATAACGATATCGCAAATAGCGAGCGCTCTCAATTACGAGCGGACGTATATTTCAAAAATTTTTAAAGAAATAACGGAAGTTTCCGTCATAGATTATTTGATAAATTATAGAATACAAAAATCCGTCATATTGTTAAGGTCGACGGATAAATCGATAACTGAAATAGCTTTCGATTGCGGTTTTTCGGACAGCAATTCTTATTACGTCCGCTTTAAATCCAAGGTCGGATGCTCGCCTTTTCAATACCGCAAGATGCTAAGAGATTCGTCTTCTTTGTTTTAATTTATCGCAAAAAATCAAGCAAAAACCGCGAAATATGTTTTATAACGTGTTTCGCGGTTTTTTGCGCTAAAATATGGGCGGAGACTTTTGACGGTCGATTTTTTTAACGTAAAAAACGCTTATTTTCGCAAGGAAAACGCATATTTTTTTTTAAGCGGAACAAAAAAACAACAAAAATAAGAAAAATGCTTCGCAAAAATATAGAAATTGGGGTTGTTCGGCGTTATAATTTACTTGCGAAAATATGATAGGGTTTTTATAAGCCTTACAAGGAGAATTATATGGCGATTTGCCTTAAGCCGACGAGCGGGCAAAAAGACTTTCTCGATTGGGAATACGGTATGTTTTTTCATTTCGGAATACGCTCGTTTTATCCGGGACATGTCGATTGGGACGGCAAGGAGATGCTTGCCGAAAAGTTTAATCCCGAGCTACTCGACTGCGACCAGTGGTTGGATACTGCTAAAAAAGCGGGCGCGAGATATGCGATTTTAACGGTTAAGCATCACGACGGTTTCGCGTTGTGGCCTTCGAAATTTTCCGATTACGGCGTAAAAAATTCGCCTTGGAAAGGCGGGCAAGGCGACGTCGTCGAAGAATTTACGCGTTCGTGCAGGAAGTACGGCTTAAAAGTAGGGCTTTATTACTCGCCCGCGCAGTGGGGCAATTCGTCCGTAAAATTCAGCGAAAGCAAAGAATACGACGATTATTTCATTAACCAGATTACGGAGCTACTCACCAATTACGGCAAAATTGATTATCTTTGGTTCGACGGTTGCGGCTCCGAAAACCACGAATACGACCGCGAGAGAATAGTTCGCGAAATATTCAGGCTTCAACCCGAAATTTTAACTTTTTGCGACCCTGAATGGATCCCGTGCGTGCGTTGGGTAGGCAACGAAGACGGATACGCTTCTATGGACAATCCGCTCGTCGTGACGAAATGGGATTTTTCCGAGCTTAAAAAGCAAGAAGTCGCTTTATCCGAAGCCGCTTTTTTACCCGCCGAATGCGATTGCAAACTGCGTTCTACTTGGTTTTTCGATAAAAACGAAGATACCATAAAAGAATTAGACGAATTGTTCGGAATGTACGAAAGTTCGGTGGGGCGCGGCAGTAACTTTTTGATTAACGTGGGTCCCGATAACCGCGGACTTATTTGCGACGCGGACAGGCAAAGGCTTTTAGATTTCGGTCAAAAAATAAACGAGGTGTATTCTTCGCCTCTGCCGTTTTTGCCTATGAGAAAAACCGAGGATGATTTTTACGAGATTTCGAGCGTGGATTTAAATACCGATTTCGGGCTCGAAAACACGACTTACTCGTTGGTAAACACGCTTGTTTTGCAAGAAAATATATCGTGCGGGCAAAAGATAAAATCGTTTGAAGTTTACGCCGTTCTTCCGCGATACAAAAATAAGAAAATACTCGTGTATTTGGGCAAAACGATAGGGCATAAACACATTTGCAGATTTCCTACGGTTCGTTCTCCGCGCTTAATCGTGAAAATAACGGATAGCGACGGCACGTGCGAAATTAAAAGCATGCAAGCCTTTTTCGTTAAGTAAGGTGCAAAAAAACGCGCAGAAAAACGCAAAATAAAAGCGTAAAAAGCGTAACGTACTAACGCAAAAACAATAAGGACGGAAATTCATGGAAAAAAAATTTACGTGGGGCACGGCGACTTCGGCGTATCAAGTAGAAGGCGCGGCACAAGAAGACGGGCGCGGCTTATCTATTTGGGATTCGTTCGTAAAGCAAAAAGGGCGAATAGCCGACGGCAGCGACGGCAGCGTTGCCTGCGACCACTATCATAGATATAAAGAAGACGTTGCTCTTTTAAAAGAACTTGGCGTAAACGCTTATCGTTTTTCGGTTTCATGGACGCGCCTTTTACCTTCGGGCGAAGGGCAAATAAATCAAAAAGGCGCCGATTTTTATTCGCGTTTAATCGACGAGCTTTTAAAAAACGATATTACGCCGGTACTGACCTTGCACCACTGGGATTATCCTTTGGCGTTATATTACAAAGGCGGCTGGCTTAATAGAGATTTAACCGATTTATTCGGCGAATACGCGCAAAAAGTAGTTCAATTATACGGCGACAGAGTTAACGATTATATAACTTTGAACGAGCCGCAGTGCATGCTCGGTTGCGCGTACGACGACGAAGATCACGCCCCGGGAACTAAAACCGGCACGCGCGAGCAACTTCAAATTTTGCATAATTTTTTATTGGCTCACGGAAAAGCCGCAAAAATAATACGCGAAAGCGGCGCTAAGGTTTCGATAGCGCCCACGTCCAATTTTTATATTCCCGCCACCGAAAAGGATATAGAGGCGGCGCGCGCGGCTAGCATGGGCGCGATGCTTAATTCGTGGATATGGTCGGATAATTACTATTTAGATCCTATAGTTTTCGGAAAATACCCCGAAGAATATTACGAAAAATTCGCAGACGTTCTTCCCGAAATTAAGCCCGGGGATATGAAAATTATATCCGAACCTATCGATTATATTTGTCAAAACATCTATCGCGGCGACTACGTTCGTTGCGGAGCAAACGGAAAAGCGGAGCTTTTGCCGAGGGCTCAAGGCGAGCCGCACACCGATATGAATTGGCGCGTTACGCCGGACGTTTTGTATTGGGCGACCAAATTTATAACCGAAAGATATAAATTGCCGCTTGTAATAAGCGAAAACGGAAGCGCCTACGCGGATTTGCCCTCTACGGAAAACGGAAAAACGCGAGTGCACGACGGCGCTCGCGTAGAGTATATTCGTTCGCATTTAAAAAGCGTTATACGAGCCAGAGAAGAAGGCTTGCCCCTAATAGGGTATTTTTACTGGTCTCTTTTAGATAATTTCGAGTGGTCGTTCGGATACAATCGCCGTTTCGGATTGGTTTACGTCGATTATAAAACTCAGCAAAGAATTAAAAAAGACAGTTTCGATTTCTATAAAAACGCGATAAAAGCGGACGGAAATAATTTAAACCCTTAAACAAACTCGATATTAAAAACGCGTAAAAGCGAAAATAATATAAAAAAATATTTTAAAAAATTTATTGTTACAGGAGGCTTTATCTTATGAGAAAAGGTAAACTTAAGGCATTGGCAATCGGCTTATCGTTGGTTACGGCATTTTTAACGGCGTGCGGCGGCGAAGTGGTCGATAGTGTAGACAGTTCGGCTGTAGTTATCTACGTCGAGGCGTATCAGGGCGGTTTGGGGTCTTCGTGGCTCGAACGCTTGGCGACCGAATTCGAAGAAAAACATAAAAACGACGTTACTAAATTTAACGGCAAAGAATACAAGGGCGTGGATATCGTAATCGATTCGCAAGGAACGACCATGGGCTTTAACGTTAAAGCAAACTATGCGACGTTAACTAAGGATATCTACTTCACGGACGGCTGCACCAACTATTACGAAACGGCAACCGGCGGATATTTGTTGGATATAACCGACGAAGTTACCGAAAAAATCAACTCGGACGGAACTTCGATTGTCGATAAAACTTTTGACGGCGTTGCGGATTTCTTCGGAATAGTGGGAAAAGACGCAGGCGCGGGTAAAAGATATTACTCGATGCCCTTAGCTTTAAACACTTTCAACCTCAACTACGACGTCGAAATGTTCTATAACTACGGCTTGTATTTCAAAAAAGACCATTCTCGCGATTACAATAAAGATAATCCCGCGGACGATAAAGATAAATTCATAACCCCTGTCGATTATATCGCGGAAGGCGAAACCGCTACCAACGCGTCGGTAAAAACGATAGATTATTACCGCAGTTTGGTTACTATAGACGGTCAAAATTATTATAAAACCAAAGCGGGCGATATTTTGGCTTGCGGACCGGACGGAGTTTACGGCACCGCGGACGACGGCGAACCCGAAACTTACGCCGATTTGCTCGGTTTGTTCGCTTATTTAGCCGCGGGCGACAGCAATCGTCCCGTTATCACGCCGCTCATTCATATGAACAACGCTTCGAATTACGTTACCACCTTTATGAGCACGCTCGTTCACGATTTCGGTAGCAAAGAACTCGCGCAGACAATCGTAGATTTCCAAGGCGAATTAAGCGGAGTTATTTCGAGCATAGAAGACGACGGCACTATCAATTATGAAGAAAACTTAACGTTAAACGCCTCCAGCACTTCCGCCGATTTAGCCAAGGTTTATAAAACCGAAGGCAATTACAGGGCATTAGAGCTTATGGAAACGATTTATAAAAGCGACGGTTTCGTGGCAAGCGATATCAAGTTGCAAACCAATGATCACTTCACTTCCGAAAAGAAACTAATGTTATCTTCAAAAAGAAATTCCAACGGTTATAGCGTTAACGCCGTAAGCGGTAAGAGAGTAGCTTTCTTGCTCGACGGAACTCACTGGGAAAACGAAGCTTACGATTCCGGCAAATACGACGAAGCGGTTAAAGAATGCGGCGACGCGTTCAAGCGCGAAAACAGAATGTTCAAAACCTTATCGCTTCCCAAATACAGCGAAGAAAAGCTCGGCAAACAGGTTATAAGCAGCGATACGTTCAGCACTTCGGGCTTTATTTTAAACAGAGTTGCGGGTACCGAAAAGGAAGCTTTCGCAAGGGAATTCTTCCAATATGTGTTCTCCGATCACGGTAACGCGGTATTTACCGAAGAAACTGGAATGATTCGCCCCTTTGAATATTCGGTAGACGATAGCAAGCTCAATTATTTTTCTAAAACCTTAAAAGAAAAATACGAAAACTGCGACCTCGTCGTTCCGCAGAACACTAAAGTAAGAATTAAAACCAACGGTAACTTAATTCGTTCGTGCGATACTTTCGTCGCTAAAATAAAAGGCAAAGAAGAATCCAACATTATTTCGATGTTCACTTCGTCGGGCTTCACTTCTAAACAAATTTTAGAAGGAATGTACGAATATAAAAAGTCCGTAGTGGTTCAATAAGCAATACTTTAAGTCGGCTAAAAGCCGAAAACGGTTATGAAATTCAAGAGTAATAAAAATAAAATAAAACCGAAAGAAGAGTTATTCTTTTACGTTGCGTTATTGTTTTTTCCTCTGCTTTACGTTGTAATTTTTTACTTCGGAGTAAACGCGACGTCTTTCGTTTTTGCATTTCAAAAATATAATTCGGAAACGTTTTCGTTTGAATTCAACGGATTCGGAACGCTAAAACAAGCGTTTTCGGATATGTTTTTGGAAAAAGATTCTATTTGGGGTTCGGCATTCGGGCTATCCGTTTTAACTTATTTGTTAGGCGTGTTTATAAACACCCCCGTTTGTATTCTTTTTGCCAACTTCATTTATAAAAACAAGCGTTATAGCGGAGTTTTTAAGTTCGTTCTGTTTTTTCCGAGCATGATTTCGGTTATGGCGAACGTAATTATTTACACGAATTTCTTAGACGGCGCGTTGTGCTCGCTGCTTAATAAGTATTTCCATAAAGAAGTTATGGGCTTTTTCAGCGACACTCAGTCGAAAGCGTTTTGGTCGATTTTTCTGTACGGATTTTTTACGGGATTCGGTTCGGGGCTGTTTTTGTACGTAAACGCGATGAACGGTATTCCCGTCTCCGTAACGGAGGCTTTAAAAATAGACGGATGCGGACCGCTAAAAGAATTCGTTTACGTTACTTTCCCCATGATTTTTTCAACTTGGAAAACGTTATTCACGGTGGGCATTTTAAGCATTTTCGGCAATCAGATGCTCTGCGTCGAAATTTACGGATATTATCCGTATTTTACGGACATGCAAACGGTGGGATATTATTTGTTCAGAGAATGTATGGTCGGCGGCGAAAGTTCGTATCCTATTTTGTCGGCTTACGGAATGATTTTAACTATTATCGTCGTACCCGTCATGCTTCTTTTAAAAAAGCTTATGAATAAACTCGATCCGATGTGTTCGTAAGGGCGGAGGAATTATATGATCGCAAAAAACGAGAAAAACAAAAAAGCAATTTCGGTTTTCAACGTAATTATTCTTTCGCTTTTGATATTGCAAACGATACTCATTTTAATTCCGTATTTTTGGGCACTTTTTCAAACGTTTAAAAGCAAAATCGAATACGATAACAATCCGTTGGGACTTCCTAAAACGTGGACGTTCGAAAACTACGTAAACGCGTTTAAAAATTTATCGATGACCATAACGAGACCGGGTGTCGGCACGGTAAAATTAAAACTTACCGATTTCTTTACGAATTCGCTACTGTTTTCGTTTATAAGTTCGTTCGTTTCGGCTGCTTCGATTTACGTCGTGGCTTATGCTTGCACCATGTGCAGGTTTAAAAAGTTTTCGCGCGTGATAGAGCTGTTCGTTTTGGTTTCGATGTCTTTGCCGCTATACGGTTCGCTATCGGCAAGCATCACGGTGCATAAGGCTCTAAATCTTATGGACAACTTTTTCCCTTATACGATAATTTCGAGTTTGGGCTTTTCCACGATGTATTTTTTCGTCGTGGAAGTTTGCCTGAATTCGATACCCGCTTCTTTCAGAGAATCCGCGCAGATAGACGGCGCTTCGATGTTTCAAATAATGTTTAAGGTTATGATACCTTTAACGGCGGGCGTATTCGGCACTATATTCTTAATCAAGTTTATCGAAAACTGGAACAATTACAGCGTCAACTTGGTATATTTAAAAACTTATCCCACGCTTTCTTACGCGTTATGGCAATTTAACACCACGACGTCTAAAGAAACTTCGCACGCCATAGTAAAAATTACGGCGGCACTTATAGTGGTAATCCCCATATTCGTATTATTCTGCGTGTTTAACAAATATTTAATGAATAATATTTCGTTAAGCGGCGGAGTTAAAGAATAACAAAAATTTATCGGAGGAAAATATGAAAGCAAAAAATCACGGCTTTAAATTTATAGTTCTATCTTTTTTAGCCGCAAGTTTGATTTTTAGCTCCGGCGCGGCGATAAACGCTTTGAAAATCGCCCGCGCAGACGAGCTTTTGGTCGAAACCGAAATAAAGGAATATTACGACGTTAACGATAGTTTCACCGTTCCCGACGCGACGATTGGCGGTAAAACAGCCGAAAGCGTTATCGAATTCCCGGACGGCAAAGCCGTAAAATCCAAGGAAATAGAGTTAACTCTTGCGGGCGTGTATAAAATAACTTATTCGGCAAGCGGTAAAAAAGCGGTTAAAACTTTTACCGCAACGAATAAAAAGTATTATACGAGCAGCGGTGCCGCCGAACCCGTTTTGACGGACGAAACTTATACTTATACGGATAAAAGCGTATCGGCGGGCGGTATTTCGGTTACTCTTTCCGCGGGCGACGTTTTTTATTACGATAAAATAATAGACGTTTCAGCCGCCACCAAAAACGACAGGCTTATAAAGTTCATCGTAAACGCCAACAATCCCGGGAAATGCGACGCGCGCCTTATAAGCGTTAAGTTCGTCGATATAGAAAATCAAGATAACTATTTCGAAGTTCAATATTGGGATCCCGATTATACCGACGGCAGATGGATATATCTTCGTACGGGCGCTAACGGCTCTATAAATACGAGCAACGGCGTTTACCAATCGGATACTCAGTCTTACGGCACGGACAGTTTGGGCTCGATGAAAAGTAGCAACTTAAACACTGCCACGGGCGAAACGCTGGTATCGCGCAACGATTCGGGGCTTTGCAACGAATATCAAGAATGTTCGATCGATTATGCGACTAAAATCGTTTACGGCGCGAATTCACCTTACGGCGACGAAGGCGCAATATGCGATTTGGATAACAGTTTGTATTACAGCAATCCGTGGGAAGGCTTTAAAAGCGGAAAATGCCGCGTGGAAATAAGCGCTTCCTTATTCCAGTCGAGCACGGTAAATCTTTTAATTATGAACGTGTGGGACGACGATTACGACGATTTTAAAAACGACAGGTATATCGATAACGAAAAACCCGTTTTAAACGTCGATTTCGGCGAATACGAAGAAGGCACTTTGCCCGCCGCCGTTTGCGGAAACGGATATAAGTTGTTCGCTTGCTCCGCCGTCGATTATTTGGGCGACGTTAAGCAAATAACCAAAAAGGTTTATTTCAATTACGGTTCCGCTTCGGCTTCTGAAATCCCTGTCGTCGGAGGCGCGTTTACTCCTAGCAACGCGGGGCAACATACGCTTGTTTACACCGCGGAAGATTATTTCGGAAACAAAACCGAAAAACTAATATCGATTAACTGCGTTTCAGGTTCGAATTTTTCGATAGAAGTCGACGCGGATACAAATCAATACTTAACGGGTGAAACGATTACGGTCGGCGATTACGTCGTTAAAAACGCTTCGGGTAATGCGGAAGTATCGATATACGCTAAAACGCCTAGCGGCGGCAAACAAGAAATTTCGCTTGAAACACCGACTTTCGTTCCGATGGAAAGCGGCAAATACGAAATTTGCTATAAAGCCGTCGATTACGTAGGGCGCGTAGCGGAAGCAAGTTACGATGTTCAAGTCGGACTAAACGAATATCCCGCGTTCCTTGAAAAGGTAACGTTCCCCAAGTATTTTATACAAGGGTATGAAAACAGCGTTCCTTCGCTTTCGGCATACGATTTCGGAGCGGAAAAATACGTAACCGCCGAACTTTATATAAAAGAAGGTAGTGAAACCGAGCGTAAAATAGACGGATTCGATTTTACTCCGATAATTTCCGACGACGGCGATTACGAACTTTCGGTTTATTACAAAGCGACCGGGCAGAACGGAAAGCAAACGACTTATCCCGTTTATACCGCAGTTTGCCGCAATATAAGCAAATACACGCTTTTAGGCAAACGCGACGGAACGCGCATAGATAAAACCAAGCTGTTCGTAACTCAAGCCGAAGGTTCGTACGAAAAATTAGGCTCGTCGAATTACAGTTCGCCAATCGTTCATTATTCTTTCGACAAAGAACAATCGTTCACTTACGTCAACCCCGTAAATTCCAGAGGCTTTTACACGGAATTTTACGTTTTAAACGACGGCGCGAACGCGCTTAGTTCCATAGACTTTATTTTTACCGATTATCAAGACGAGCAAAAGCAGTTAAAAATAACCTTACAGCTTTCGGAAAACAAAGTGTACGCGAGCGTTAACGACGGTTATACGAAATATTTCGTGGACGGCGCAAGCTTTAAAAAAACGCTTATAGACCTCGTTTTAAACGATTCCGACGGATTGATTTCGGTCGGGAACGCGGCGTTCGAGTATAAGATAACCGAGTTTTTAAACGGCGAAAAATTCGTTCCGTTCACGGACGGCAAGGCTTATTTGCAAATTAGGGCATACGGTGTTTCCGGAACGGCTAAAATAGCTTTTAAGAGCGTTATGGGCGAAAGCTTTTCCGGGTATTCCGATATAGGCGCGCCGGTTGTTTCGCTTTTGGAAAACGAAAGTTCGGTTATAAATTACGGCGAAAGCTTCGTTTTAAGCCCCGCTCGCGTGATAGACGCCGTTTTGCCTTCCGTTCGCGGAACGCTTACGATGATAGACCCCGACGGTAATTACGTAGTCGCGTCTGACGGGACGGTTCTTAACGGTGCGGATATGTCGCGCTCGTATACGATAACTTTTGCAAAATACGGCGAATACGTAAAAACTTATTTATTCGGCGAAAACAGCAGTAGCAAGCGTTACGTCGTAAGGGATAAAATTTCGCCCGAAATTAACGCTTTCGAGGGAATTAAAACGAAATATTCCGTTAACGATACGATAAAACTTTCCGCGCTCGTAAGCGACAATTATTCTTCGGCTGAAAACTGTAAACTTTACGTAAGCGTTTATAAGCCGAACGGACGAATAGAAACTCTTAAAATAAACGAAAACTATAAGTTCACCGAAAAAGGTAAATATAAACTTATGTATTACGCTTACGACGAAGGCGGCAATTATACGTTTACGTATAAAAATATAACGGTGGGGTGATTTTTAGATGAAAAAAGCTATTTGTATTATTCTTTGCCTTATTACGGCTTGCTCCGTCGGGCTGTTCGGTTGCGGAAAAAAACCCGCGCAAAATTCATCGGGCAATAACGGCGGCGATATAGGCGGCGATAGTCAAACCGCGGCGAATTTAAACACGATACACAAAGTTTCGGCAACCGAAACGAGCGATTACGTTTTAAACGGCGGTAAAACCGATTACGTGGTTGTTTATTCTAAAAACGCAACTACTAACGAGGCAAAAGCCGTTTCGGTTCTGACCAAGTTCTTTTTGGAAGCCACCGGTGTTAAATTAACCGCAGTTACGGACGAAAATCTCGCGTGGTCGGAATCTGCGCGATATATTTCGGTCGGCGATACTACCGCGCTTAAAAGTTCGAAACTAAGCTACGAATATACTTCTTCTGGCGGGTTCCGCATAAAAACCGTAGGGAAAACCGTGTTCCTTTACGGAGGTTCGCGCGGGGTGACTTACGCCGCTTACGAGATTTTAAACTATTGGTTCAACTTCGAATATTGCGCGGCGGAATCTTATTTAATCGATACCAACGTTAAAAACGTAAAGCTTTATAATTACGACGTAACCGAAATTCCGGATATCGAATACAGCTTAAACTATATAGCAACGGGTAACGTTCGTTCTACCGGCGACGTTTATTTGCAAGACGCGTGGCGCGCCGTAGGCGACGTAGCCGTCGGGTTCCAGCACAATATTCACAACAGCTTTTTCTACGTTCCGCCGATTTACCCCTTGCCGGATAACTATACCGATTTCCACGGCATCAATTCGCGCCAGTGCTCGTTAAAGACCAATGCGGACGGATCTTTATACGTAGATCCGACGACAGGCAATTACGTAACTTGCCGCGACGCGACCAATTATTTGGAAGAACACCCCGAATGGTTTGCAGAGGGCGATTATCAATACGGATTACCCACGCAACTTTGCTATTCGCGCGATCCGGACGGACTTATAGAAGTAATTCTTCCCAAAATCAAATATTGTATTTTAGATTCCGACTGTTCGTTTATCAATATTTCGCATCAAGATTTATATACTTGGTGCCAATGCTCTACGTGCACAGCGTATAAACAGGCTTACGGCGAAGATGTTGCCGTTTATTTGATTTTCTTAAACAAGCTTGCCGATAAGGTTGCCGAATGGCAAAAAACCGACGAGCGTGTTAAGGATAGGGAAATATTCATTCAAGGCGTCGTTTATCAAAAGAACGAAGACGCGCCCGCTCATTACGACGAAGCGAGCAAGAAATACGTGTTCAACACGCCCGATCTTTCTAAGGTAACCGATAAATCCGCTCTTATTCACGGCGAAAATCTTCCCGCGCTCGATTTAAAAGACAATATTTCCATTTTGTATTGTGACACTAAGTCGGATAAAATGTTCGAGCTTACCGATAAAGTAAATCAAGTTTCTTATAACAACTTGCAGTCGTGGGGCAATCTCGTAAAGAACTTAAACGTTTGGACTTACAACCTTGCGTGGTATAACGGGCACTATCTGCAATATTCGGACAGATACGATCTTTTGCAATCGTATTATCAATATTACGTTTCTTACGGAACGAATTACATGCTCGATCAAGGCATAGAAAACGTTACGATGGGCGGCAATCCTTCGGGATTTCAGGTTTTAAAAGCTTATCTTTCGCACAAGCTCGCGTTTAATTGCCAAGAAAACGTTCAAACGCTGACCGATAACTATTTTAAAGCGTGCTTCGGTCCCGCCAAAGAGCAAATGTTAACTTTGTTTATGATGGCGCGTACCAACATGCAAACGTTGCACGATAACGGAACGATAGGTTCCGGTGTTTACGATCTCGTTAACAAAAATTATTACACTCTCGGCTTGTTGGACTCGATGATAAATCAAATAGATTTATCCTTGCAAGCAATCGAATCGCTTAAAACTTCGAATTACGCGAAGTATAAAGTGTATAAAAACAATATCGTGCGCGAAAGCATTACTTGGAGATATATTAAAATGTATCTTTACGAAGATTCTTATTCGGAAGCCGAAGCTCTCGCAGAGAAAAAGAGCATTAAAGCCGATTGCGAGTCGGTCGGTTTGACGGGTGGCGGCGCGCATTATACGGGTAGTCAGGATATTAAGGAACTTTGGAAATATTGGGGCGTATAAGCTTCGATAAATATAAAAATTTATTATGATACGAGGAGAACGTTATGAAAAAACTATTAAAAACTTTACTAATCGCACTGTGCTTTACAATGCTTTGTTTTGTTGCTGCGTGTAATTTAGGCTCTTCAAAACCGACTAATCCGTCGGGGTCTACAGGGGATCCCGAGCCCGAACAACCTTACTTAACGATAGTAAGCGCGGTTTCGGATTTTACCGTCGGCGATAAAGGCACTTTTACGGCTACCAATTCGGACGACGACGATTCCGTTACCGTAAGCTGGTCGGTCGATAATTCCGCCGTGCTTACGATAGACGCGCAAAGCGGCGCGTACGAAGCAAAATCCGCGGGTGAATTTACGGTTACCGCTCAAGCGGAAGGGTATACCGAGGCAACTTTCGAAGGCGAAGTAAAGAAAAGCGAAATAGTTCCCGCGGTTACCGTAAGCGAAAGCGTTTCGATGTTTTACGGCGACGATAGTTACTTAATTCCCACAGTTACTTATAACGGCGAGGCTTTAGAATCTTCCGATTTTTCGGTTAAGTACGAGGTCGCGGACGCAACTGTTTTGTCGGTAAGCGAAAACGGTAAAATAACCGCTCTTAAAGACGAAGAATGTTCGACGACTGTTACTGTTACGGTTACTTACGGCGATGTCGTTTGCGATCCTATAGTCGTTAGCGTTGCTGTTAAAACAAAAACTTACGTTACGCTCAACGTATATCAGGGGACATCCAAGCAAGAGGGTACCGCGTCGTGCATAAGCCTTACTTCTTCGAAACTTACTACCGAAGTAAGCGTCGTGGTTAAAGGCGAAGCCGTTTCGGATCCGACTTATACTCTCAGCGTGATCGAGGGCGGCGAATTCGTTCAAGAAAGCGCAGACGGCGGATACGACGTTATAGGCGACGGCACCGTCGTTATTAAGGCGGAATGCGAAATCGATGGTCAAACTTATTTCGCCACTTATAGTGCGGCTGTTAAAAAATCGTCATATACTTGTCACTCGTTGGCGGAAGAAAACGGAAATTTGGTCTGTAAAAACGATGGTTGCGAGTTTTCCGTCGCAAAATCAAAAATCAGCGCGGATTTAAGCGGTATAGACGCAGCAAACGCCGTAGCTTGCTTTGTAAACGGCGAGCAAAAAAACGTAACTAACGGCAAAATAGAATTTTCTCAGAAAGAGATAATAAGCGCGGAGCGTAAAGAATTACAAATTCAATTAATTAACGAAGATTTGTCCGTTAACGCTTTTTACGCGACTTTATACACTAAAATCATAAAAACCGCCGAAGATTTACGTTCGGCAAAGAACTTGCTCGATTCCGAGGGGCGCGCGTATTTCAAACTAAACGCGAATATCGAAAACGTTGGCGATTGGACTAACGGCGATTGCATAAACGATTTTAAAAACGGCGTGTTCGACGGCGGTATTTACGATGAAAACGGAACGTTGACAGGCGTTTATAAAATAAGCGGATTAACGCTTTCCGGCGGCGGAGAATTCGGATTGTTCGGGTTTACCGAAAATTCGACTTTCAAAAACTTCGAAGCCGAAGTAAACATGAACGTTTCTGCAACTAACGACGGCGGCGCGGCTTTAATTTATCAAACGGGTGGCGGCACGATAGAAAACGTTAAATTAAGCGTTACGGCAGGCGTCGGCGTAGGCGCAAGCGGCGACCGCGTATACGGCGCACTTATAGCTCGCCAATGGATGGGCGGCACCACTACTATTAAAAACTGCGAGATAATCGGTGATTCGAACACTGCGGGCGAAAATTCGTTTGCGGCGTTAATCAACGTAAACATGTGGCAAGACGCGCATATTACGATAGAAAACGTAAGAATCGAAAACTTTGCAACCGCTCTTTCGACGTTTAACGATCCCGCAAGACTTACCGCTCAAGACGTATTAGACGGCAAGTGCGATAAAGTAACCGCTACTAACTTGACGAGCGAAAAAACGGTCGGAATATACGGTAACAATTATTTAGACGAAAACGGCGCGATAAGCGGATTTACAATCGAAAACGGCGATGCCGACGTATATTGCGGCGAAACGAAAGTCGGCTCGGTTTCGGGCGGTACGTTAACTTTAACCGGTACTTTAACCGTCGGCGGCGAGCATCGCTTAGTTTTGAAAGATTCTGGCGGTAACGCTGTAAGCTTGTTTAAAAACAGCGAAAGCTCGGAAGCTACCGATAAACTCAACGTAATGTTCGTAAGCAAAATCATAAAGACGGTTGACGAATTAAAGGATGTTGCCGATAATTTAAACGGCGCATACTTAAAGTTAGAAGCCGATTTAACCGTAGGCGATTGGACTAACGGCGACTGCATAAACGAATTTAACAGCGGCGTGTTCGATGGCGGTGTTTACGACGAAGACGGAGCTCTTATCGGAAAACATAAATTAAGCGGACTTAATTTAACAGGTGGCGGCGAATTCGGTTTATTCGGATTTACCACGAGTTCTACGTTTAAAAACTTCGAAGTCGAAATGATAATGAGCGTATCTGCAACTAACGACGGCGGAGCGGCTTTGATATATCAAACCGCGGGCGGAAATATCGAAAACGTAAAGTTAACTGTATCCGTAGGTGTCGGCGTAGGAGCAAGCGGTGATCGTATTTACGGCGTACTTATAGCTCGTCAATGGGCAGGCGGAACGACAATAATTAAAAACTGCGAGATAATCGGCGATTCGAATACTGCTGGTGCAAACTCGTTCGCGGCGATAATAAACGTAAATATGTGGCAAGACGCGCATATTACGATAGAAAACGTAAGAATCGAAAACTTTGCAACCGCTCTTTCGACGTTTAACGATCCCGCAAGACTTACCGCTCAAGACGTATTAGACGGCAAGTGCGATAAAGTAACCGCTACTAACTTGACGAGCGAAAAAACGGTCGGAATATACGGTAACAATTATTTAGACGAAAACGGCGCGATAAGCGGATTTACAATCGAAAACGGCGATGCCGACGTATATTGCGGCGAAACGAAAGTCGGCTCGGTTTCGGGCGGTACGTTAACTTTAACCGGTACTTTAACCGTCGGCGGCGAGCATCGCTTAGTTTTGAAAGATTCTGGCGGTAACGCTGTAAGCTTGTTTAAAAACAGCGAAAGCTCGGAAGCTACCGATAAACTCAACGTAATGTTCGTAAGCAAAATCATAAAGACGGTTGACGAATTAAAGGATGTTGCCGATAATTTAAGCGGCGCATACTTAAAGTTAGAAGCCGATTTAACCGTAGGCGATTGGACCAACGGCGATTGCATAAACGAATTTAATAACGGCATGTTCGACGGCGGTATTTACGACGAAGACGGAGCTCTTATCGGAAAACATAAATTAAACGGTATCGTTTTAAAATACGGCGACAATTGGGAACATGAATTCGGTTTATTCGGATTTACGACAGGTTCTACCTTTAAAAACTTTGAAGCTGAAGTAACAAATAACGTTTCGGCAACGGACGGAGGCGGCGCGGCTTTGATTTATCAAACCGCCGGCGGAACGGTAGAGAACGTTAAATTAACTTTAACCGTAGGCGAAGGCGCGGGTGCAAGCGGAGATCGCGTATACGGCGCTTTGATAGCACGTCAATGGGCAGGCGGAACGACAATAATTAAAAACTGCGAGATAATCGGAGACGAAAACACGGCGGGCGAAAACTCGTTCGCGGCAATAATAAACGTAAATATGTGGCAAGACGCGCATATTACGATAGAAAACGTAAGAATCGAAAACTTTGCAACCGCTCTTTCGACGTTTAACGATCCCGCAAGATTTACCGCTCAAGACGTATTGGACGGCAAGTGCGATAAAGTAATCGCTACTAATTTAACTAACGAATAATTCTACTAAATAACTAAAAACAAACATAACGACGCGTGCGCGGGTTGATTATCGGCTCGCGCACGATATCCGTTGAGTGTTTGCGGATAAGCGCACGGAGATTTTTATGGATATTATTAAAGACGGCATAACTCGTGCCGCCGTTTTATACGACGAA